>JAHCBB010000037.1 GCA_019634635.1 Verrucomicrobiia bacterium | reverse complement strand
CAGGAGCGGACCTCGCCCGCGGGATCCGCGATGGCGACGGCAATGGTTTCGGCGTGGACATCCAGGCCGACATGCTTGAGCTTTTGTGCTGTGGGTGACGGGTTCATGAGGCACTTCGGGTTGACGGGCTGGCGTAGGGATCCGTCCGGCCACAACCCTGTGCCTCCGGAGGCCGTCAACGCGGCTTCTAACCCACGTCCGCCCGCCTCGTCACCCACGCTCAACCGTCCGTTGTTGAGCCATAGGGTCTCGGCGACAACACCTCTTTCCCAATGAACCCACCGGCTATCCAAGGCCTATGTCCACTGATGCAGGTGTTCGACATGCCGACATCCTTGGCATTCTATCGCGATTTGCTCGGATTCCAGATCGTCCAGCAGGCCCCCCCGGGCGATCGATGCGATTGGGCTTGGCTCGCCCGCGACGGCGCTGAGCTGATGCTTAACACGATGCATGAGGCGGATGCGCGACCCACGACGCAAGATTGCGCTCGCATGATGGCCCACGGCGACACAGCCCTGTTTATCGGCGCGCCTGACGTCGAGGCCATGTACGAGTATCTGCGTGCTCGGGGGGTCGTGGTTGATCCCCCAGTAGTAAGGCCATATGGCATGAAGCAGCTGTCCCTCAAGGATCCCGATGGCTACGGCATTTGCTTCCAGTGGAGGGCCGCCGAACCATTGCGTGCTGCGAACGGCGGTTGAGCCGCGGGTTTCGGTACCGACTTGATCTCCGCCGTCGCAGACGCAGGCTGGCGTTAGGCCACTTCGCACGTCACAGACCATGAGGACACTTTTGAGATACGCAGCCGTTCTCATTGCCGTTTATCTCGCGGTGTGGACGGCGTCGTATGCGGTCATGTTTTTGAGCCGAGGCGACGGTTTGGATTTCACACACTTCTTCGAGTATCTGCGGTTGGGATGGACATTCAGCGGAGGAGAGTTGCCGACGTTCATCTGGTTTTTCAGCGTCATCGCGTTCTTGCCACTGGCCGGATTGTCGGTATTTCTTTTGACGAGATATGAGAGACGCAAGACCGTGGCCTAACATGCGCTGCAGCGAACCCGGCGGGGGCGTCGCGGTTGCAATCGTCGCCTCCCGTGCGACGGGTCGCTGAGCTTGGGTCGTTGATCCTCTCCTTATGAAACAGAAATTGCTCAGCGTCTGCATGATTGCCTTTGTGTGCCTCGGCTCCGGTTGCACCAGTCCCCCCAAGTCTGCTGGAGAGGGACCATCCGAGCTCAGGACCGCAAGTGACGTCATGGCAGATCCTCAGTTTAGGGCGGTAGTCAACGCTCTCGAGAAATCAAAAATTGAATAGGCTGACAACGTCGCTCCACACGAACCCCGGCCGCCCGTCTCGAGTTCAGGAGGTCCGGTGCATCGGACGCTGGATTCGCTGCCAGTGCCCGTCCTTGACGGCGGTCGGTGAGCTCTGACGTTCGGCCAGCACAAATGCCGTTGCCTCGTCCGGGCGGTAGGTGCATTTTTAGAGCATGAAGGCACTTCGGTACGTGTAATGGCAAGACGGCCGGTTTTGGTTCGGTCACCTCGAGGAGTTCCCCGATTACGTCACGCAGGGTGAGTCACTTGAGGACCTCCAGGAACATTTGCGCGATCTGCACACTGACCTGTCTGGCGGGCAAATCCCCGGAGCAAGGAGGTTGGCCCAGATGGAGGTAGCGTGAAGCACCGGGACTTGGTCCGGAAAATTGCATGGTTCGGTATTACGCAGAGCGCGCCTGCGAATACGAGCGCATTTACCAGAAGCCGGAGCGTTAGTCAGACCTGAGGTGGTTGCACAACTTTGTCCAGGAATTCTTCGCTGGGCTGATGTCTTCGAAGTGCCCCGGCCCCGCTCAACGCAAGGCCTTCAGTTGCGTCGTGATCGCAGCGGCGGTGCGCTCCGCGTCGGCCAGGGGAGGACCCGCAGGCATGCCCGGACGCTGATGCCCGACCGCGGTCAGCCAGGGGTCCTTGAGCGCCCGCTGGCGTTCCTGCACCAACGTCAGCACCTCGGGGGCCTTCGGATCCAGCGTCAGCAAGGCGGCCGGCGTTTCAGACGACGTCAGGGATTCCGGGGCGCCAAGATGGGCCAGGACCTCACGCGCGATGATCCATTGGCCCTGCTCATTGGCATGCACGCCGTCACCCGCCAGCAGGAATTTCGCATCGCGCGCCCGTTGCTCCGCGAGAAACCGGTTCATCGGGCCGTGCACGTCCACGACCTCCCACCCGGCCTTGCGGCGCGACATCAGCCACTCCGAGCAGCGGTCGAGGACCTCATTGTAGCCGCCATAGGGCAGGGGATAGGTCTGCCGGCCCGCCGGCAGCGTCCGGCCGCCCAGTGGCACCGGATCGAACACGGGCGGCGTCAGATGGATGACCCGCACGCCTTCCCGGGCGGCCGCCTCGCGGAGCCGAATGATCCCATCTTGAAACTTCAGAAATCGCTCTTCGTGAAACGGGAAGTAGATGCCGTCGTTCATCCCGTAGCAGGCCAGGATCAGATCCGGTTGCGTCTCGGCAAGGACCCGGGCGAGACGCTCATGGACATCCGGACGCGGAAACGTCCCGCCGGCATGTCCGGGCTCCGACATTCCGGAAGCCGTCTCGCTGGGCAGCCCCAAGTTGAGGAACTCCACCTCGGAATCCGGGAAGGCCAGTCGTAGCCACGCCTCCACGAACTCCACCCAACCGCCGGCGTACGTGATGCTGTCGCCGAGCACCACCACGCGCCGGGCGGCGGTGAGATCCCGTGCGCCGGGCGTGGGCGTGGCCGCGGTGACCACGGGCACCAGGCGGATCCGGCGGATGTCCATCACGGCGCCACCCTCCTTTCGCTGGGGCTTCACCGACAGCCGTTGTGGTCCTCCCGCGTCCAGCGAGACCCGTCCGATCCTGCGCGGCACAAAATTCTGGAAGTGCCCTGTTTCCTCCACCACGAACGGAAACTGCCCGCCGCCGACCTCGACGACCACATCACTGCCGCCGTGGTCCCGTCCGCACCCCTGCCACACCTCAATGTCAAAGACGCCCGGCTTGAGGATCGTGAATTCCCAACTGGCCCAGTCTGCAGGGTCCATCCAGTAGCCCAGGCAGTTTTTGTTGGTCGCCGGCTCGTAGCGCATCATCACGCTGTGGGTGGTCGCCTGGGAGGATTCCAGCGTGATCGTGCCCTCCGGAGCCTGAACGGGTGGCTCGCCCTCCGGCGCCGGCACCAGTGACACCGAGTGCACGGCCGTCCCGGGCGGTTTGCAGCGAAGGGCCACCTGGAAGGGTTTGGACTCCGCGAGGTAAAAGCGGCCTATTTCCAACCGGACCCTGCCGTCCGCCGCCTCCCGGCCGGGTCCGCGCGCCGACAACGCCTGGCCCGCCACTTCGACCTCAAACTCGGGGGCGCCGGAACCCGCCGGCGTGTAGGTGACCTCCACCGTGTAGCGGCCCCAGCGGACCGGACGGTACTCCCACCGGATCGAGTCGCCCGGCTGGGACCAACCGGACACCGCCTCTCCTGCGGCGGTGGTCTGGCGTCTCAGGTCCGGCCCGGAGAGCACCGCCCCGGACGCCTCCAGGACGATGCGTCCGCGCTCTGTCTCGTGAACCGGTGTCTGGCCGAGAGCCAGTGGAATGGCGGCTGCTGCCAGCACGGCCCCGATGGTGATCCACTGGAAGGGCCGGGATTGCCGGCGGGTGAGGGGTGACTGGAGGGATGTCCTCATGAAGTCGGGTTTTGGAAGTCGTCCGGGTCGCGGGATCGGTGGGTGGCCCTCAATCCTCAAGCCGGTAAAGGGCCGTCCGGGTGCGAAGGAACAGCGAGCGCCCGGAGACCGCCGGAGAGGCCATGAAGCCGTCGTCGAGCGTGTTCTCTGCCAGGTTCCGGAACTCGCGGCCGGTGGCGACCACCACGGTCTTGCCCTCCTCGCTGCAGAAATACAGGCGGCCCCCGGCGGCGATCGGCGATGCCGAGTAATTGCCGCCGATCCGCTCGTTCCACACCACGGCCCCGTTCGCCGCCTCCCAGCAGGTGGCGACGCCATTATCGTCGAGCCCGTAGAGCAGGTCGTCCACGAGGACGAGCGAAGGCTTCTTGGGCACATTGCGCTTCGAGTGCCAGACGATTTCGAGGCGGCCATCGGACCGGGTGGCGGCGTTGGCGTCGAGCACCTCGCCGTCGCGCCCGGGCCGGATGGCCAGCACCTGGCCCTGGGACCACCCGGTGGGCACAAAGACCAGGCCGTGGCCCA
The DNA here is from genome assembly GCA_019634635.1 of Verrucomicrobiia bacterium. Classification (NCBI taxonomy): domain Bacteria; kingdom Pseudomonadati; phylum Verrucomicrobiota; class Verrucomicrobiia; species Verrucomicrobiia bacterium. The sequence continues at coordinate 42,821 of JAHCBB010000037.1, read as the reverse complement.
CCACCGGACGCGTCCCGCCGGAGTGGCTGGTGCGTTCCTCGACGCGCCACAATTCCGCGCCACTGCGCGGGTCGTAGCCATACATCGCCTTGGCCCCCTGGCTCAGCAGTTGTTCGCGTCCGTCGAAGGACGCGATCTGGCAGGTCGCATAGGCCTTGCGCCAGTCGCCCTCGCTCTCGGGTTTGCCGTCGGGACCGAGGTCCTTGAAGTCAATGCCCCGCGTCACCTCCCAGACCGTGCGCCCGGTCGCGGCATCCAGCGCCACGACGAACTGGTGATCACTGCCGTCGAAGTTCAGGTACAGTCGGCCCTGATGCAGGATGGGCGACGAGCCGGCGCCCCGATAGTGGTTGCAGACGAAATCACGGCGTTCCCACTGCACCTTTCCGGTGCGGGTATCGAGACAGGCGGTCCCGGGCGAGCCGAAGGTCACATAGACGCGGCCCTCCTCGATCACCGGGGTTGGGGAGGCGTAGGTGTTGAACTTGTGGGCAAACTGGGGACGTTCGACGCGGAACAGCAACAGGTCCTGGCGGATCTCGCCGGTCTCCCGATCCACGGCCACTGCGGACAACTCCTGCCCGTCCTCCGTCGCCGTGGTCACCCACACCTGTTCGTCCCAGATGACGGGCGAGGACCACGCGCGCCCGTGGATGGACGTCTTCCATTTCACCCCGCTGTCTTCACTCCATCGCAGGGGCAACCCGGTCGCCAGCGACACCCCGTCCCCTCGGGGGCCGCGGAACTGCGGCCACTGCCGTTCGTCGCCGAGCCCCACGCCTGAACTCCCGGTGATCGTGAGCAAAACTGCAGTCATCCATGGCAATGGCAACCCGCGGGGAACACTCATGCTTCGGAGGCTACCGCGGTCGCGACGACGTTCCACCCCGAAATCCACCCGATGCCACCGCCACCGCCACCGCCTGCTCACTCCGCCAGCCCCACCATTCGCTCCTGGAGCTGGGCCGACCACCGGGCCACATAACTCATGGAGCGGTACAACTGCTCCAGGCGCTCCATCGGGAGGGCCGCCCGACGTTCCGGGGAGTCGAGGGCGGGCGCGGCGTCCCAGGTGGCGTTGAGGGATTTGAGTTCCGATTCCAGTGCGTCGTGGCGTGCGTTCACCCGGGACTGAAGTGCCTGCAGCCGGTCCAGCCACTCAAAGCCCTCCTGCATCAGCGTGACCCGAACCATCGGTGACGTTGCCCCGGCCTTGCGCTGCAGGAAGGCATCGAGATCCCGGCAGGTCTGTCCGACATCCACGAACAGGTCCATGGTGCCCGGAGGGATCCGCTGGATGTCCTTCGGACGCTCCCCCGCCTCGAGCTCATACAGGTGCAGCAGGCGGTCCCGGGGCTCGCGGAGCGTGTTGTAGGCGGCGTTCAGACTGGCATGGCGCTCATTGGCCGCGCGACGGCCGGCCTCGCCGTCGGCATGGACGCGGTCCGGATGCGAAGCCGCCAGCAGGGGCACCACCCGGCATTTGAGGGCATCGGGATCGAGCCACGGGCGGCGCGGCTCCGACAACAGCGCAAAGGCGTCGGTCACGCGCTGAAGCTTTCCCCGCAGGAACAGCTTGTCGCCGCGTTGGGGTTCTTGACCTTGAAACCCCCTTCGGTGAGGGCGTCCACGTAGTCCAGTTCCGAACCGGTGACATACAGGGCGCTCTTGGGATCCACGACCACTTTCACCCCGGCGCTTTCGACGAGGATGTCGCGGTTCTGGGGCTGGTCCTGCAGGTCCATCTTGTACTGCAGGCCTGAACACCCTCCGCCGACGACGGCGACGCGCAGCACGCCGGCGGGGCGTCCCTGCCGGGTCAGCAACGTGGTCACTTTGTGTCCTGCGGCCGGGGTGAGCCGGATCAACCGTTCATCACCCACCCGGAATCCCGGGGTGGCGGGGGTCATGGACCGGGCTCCGATTTTTCCTGCGATCATCCTGACGAGGATCCTATGACCCTTCCTGCAAGGGGTCAACGGAGGGAGCCCGGGTCCGGATAGAGGGACAGGTCCGGACAGAGGGACAGGTCAATGGCTTCCTCCACTTGGTGGTATGGAAGCCGCGGCCCCGGATTTGGCGGGGCAGGACCTCTGGTGGGGCAAGGCTCCTGCCGCGCCGTGCGCGGGACTGCGAGGTGGCGTGGTGGGGACTCCACGGGCGGACGGCTCACCGGGGAGATTCGCCCCACCGGGGGGTGGAGGCCGCGGCCCCGGCTTTGGTGGGGCAAGGCTCCTGCCGCGCCGTACGTGCAACCGCAAGGCAACCTCGTGGGAACTCCACATGCGCACGGCTCACCGGGAGGCTCCCCACCGGTATTGGAGCGATGACCTCTCGGCTCGGTACGGGGCTCCCACCGAGCCATACGGCAAGCTCGTGGCCTGGCCTATGGGGACTCCACCCGCGAACGGCTCGTGAGGACCCCACCGGGGGGCAGGCCTGCGTGTTCTACGGCGTGGCGGAGTTTAGCCGGGACACCGACCGCGCGCTGCACGCCGACGCAGACAACCTGGAGGGGTCCGGACAGAGGGACAGGTCAATGGTTTCCTTCGGGGGTATGGAGGCCGCGGCCCCGGATTTGGTGGGGCAGGACCTCTGGTGGGGCAAGGCTCCTGCCGAGCCGTTCGCGGGATTGCGAGGTGACGTGGTGGGGACTCCACGGGCGCACGTATAGGGAGGTTCGCCCCACCGGGGAGGGGGTCCGGACAGAGGGACAGTCCGAACAGAGGGACAGGTCAATGGTGACTCTACGCGGTGCCTTCCGCGAAGTTTCGCGAGATGTACGAGCCCGCGGATTGAGGGCGGCAGGCTGCCGGCTCCCGTGGCCCAATCATTGAGTGCAGAAACGTGATCCGCGCGTTCGCGTGAAGAGGGTCGTTGTCAGCTGGCGGCGCCGCGCGGCCGATGGATGACGCCATGACGCCTCACATCGGCCTGGGGCGTTGCATCCTTGGGTGTCGCGGGTCACGATGCTGCTGATGGGTCCACGAACGCTCTGGTTGGCCCTGATCCTCGCCCCCTGGTTGGCGGGCCGTCCGGTCGCGGACGCCGCAATCGAGGGCACGGTCGCGCTTCCCGGTCCTTCGTCGAAACGCCCGCCGCCGCCGCTCCCCGCCCGGTACGAAAACATCCCCGCATCGCGCATCGGCGCCCCCGCGCCCCCGGTTGCCGTCGTCTATCTCGAGGGCCGGTTCCCTGCCGCTCCACCCGCGACCCCAGCCGTCTTGTCCCAGCATCAGCTTCAGTTCGAGCAGGGCGTGCTGCCGGTGCTCGCCGGTTCCACCGTGGAGTTCCCCAATCACGACGACCTCTTCCACAATGTGTTCTCGTACTCGAAGCCGAAGCGCTTCGACCTCGGCCGCTACGCCCGCGGGGACCTGCCGCCGCCGCAGGTGTTTGACCGCCCCGGGGTGGTGCGGCTGAACTGTGAAATCCATCCGCACATGCGGGCGACCATCCTCGTCCTCGAGACGCCGCATTTTACGCGCACGGACACCAACGGTGTGTACCGGTTGACCGGCCTGCCCGCCGGGCAGTACACGCTCAAGGCGTGGCTTGAAGAGCGGGTCGTGCGGGAGCGTCCGGTCACCCTGACTCCCGGCACCACCCTGCGTGTGGATTTCCCCGCCCCCTGACGTGTTGCGTCCCGGCATCCGACTCAAGCTGGTGCTGGCCATGATGGCGGCGGTGGTCCTTGCCACTGGCATCGCCCTCGTGGTGGCGCAGCGCCGGGTGCGGGAGGCCTACGAGCGGCTTTCCGACGAACGGTTTCACACGCGGTTTGACCGCTTCACCGAGCTCCAGAGCGCGCGGTTGGGCGCGATCCGCGACCGGTGCCGGAGCGCGGTGTCCACCTCGGTGCGACTCCGCGCGGCCGCCGAGGAGAACGATGAGGAATTGCTCTACCTCACCGGTGCCGATGAACTACGTTCCCTCGCCGGGGATTCCCCACTGGACCCGCGTCCGAACTTTTTCCTTTTCTTCGATGCGACGGGCGGCCTGATCGCGCCGCCGGAGTCCATCCCGGCCGCCCGGGAAGGGGCGTCTGCCTGGAGTCGCAACGGGCGGCGCCTGCCGGTGCGCCAGGTGCTCGGAGGGACAACGGATCAGGCGGTGCGGATTGCGAGCTTTCCGGATGCCGAAGGCCCGCCGCGGTTGCTGGAGGTGGTTCTCACCCGGATCCCCGGCGTGGATGGCGGTCCGGCCCTCGGCGCGCTGCTCCTGGCGTTTCCCGCCGTCCTGCCTGGCGATCCGGTCGCGCCGGAGTCTGCCGATGCTGCGGCCGAGCCTGCGGCGGCGGGTGCAGGGGTCCGCTTTGGCATCTGGTCCGACGGCGAATTGTTCGCCGGCGACTCGGGCCTTGCCGATGACGACCGCCGGCGTTTGCAAACCGCACTGGCCGCGCGGCTCGGAGAGTCCCCGGACCCGTCGGGCGAACTGGCGATTGACCTGGGGGGCGAACCGTATCGGGTGGCCTTTCGGGCGCTGCTGGAGGCATCGCCGGGGACTCCCCGGGATGCGGTGCCCTACCAGGTGGGGGTGTACAGCCTCGCCGAGGCGCGACGTCAGCAGGCGCTCCTGCGGCGTCAGATCCTTGGACTTGGCACCGTTTCCCTGGGCGGCGCGTTGCTCCTGAGCCTGGCGCTGGCGCACGGCCTTTCGGTGCCGATCCGGGAGCTGCAGCGCGGAACCGCCGAGGTTCGGGCGGGCAATCTCGAGGTGCAGGTGCCGGTCCGCGGCCGTGATGAACTCGGCGATCTGGCCACCGCCTTCAATGAGATGACCGTCGGCCTGGCGCTCAAGGAGCGCTACCGCACGGTCCTCAATTCGGTGGCGGATGAGCAGGTGGCGCGACAACTGGTTGAGGGCGGCCTGTTGCTCGGCGGCGAGGAGCGTCCGGTGACCGTCCTCTTTTGCGACATCCGGGGTTTTACCGCGCATTCCGAGAACCTGTCGGCGGCGGAGATCATTGAGTTCCTGAACGAGCACATGACGGCCCTGACGCGGGTGGTGAAGGGGAACCGTGGCGTGGTGGACAAGTTTGTCGGCGACCTGATCATGGCGCTGTTTGGCGCGCCGGTCAGCCGGGGGCAGGATGCCCTTGATGGCGCCCGCTGCGCCCTGGGGATCCTGCGGGAACGCGCCCGCCTGAATGAGACCTCGCGGCACCGCCTTGAGGTGGGCATCGGCCTGGCGACCGGCCGGGTTGTGGCGGGCTGCATGGGCTCCCTGGATCGTCTCAATTACACGGTGATCGGCGAACGTGTGAACCTCGCCTCCCGTTTGTGCAGCCTGGCGCGGCCGGGCCAGGTGGTGATGGATGACGCCACCTGCCTCGCGCTGGGCACCCTGGCCGAATGCCGTCCGCTGACTCCGGTGAAGTTGAAAGGATTTTCCGGGGAGGTGCAGGCGTACGAGCTGCTCGGTCTGCAATCGCCCGTTCCGGCGGAACCCATCCCTCGATGATCCCCGTTCCCGCGCGCCACCGTGTCGCCGCTGCCGCCGCCCTGGCCCTGGCGGCCGGTGCAGGGATGCCGGCCCAGGAATTCCTCGATCGCGTGGAGGAAGCGCTCGATCTGTCCACGCACGACGGACGGTTTCGCGTGCAGTTCTCCACGATTTCGGACCTCGAGGGGTACGTGTACCAGGATCCGCCGCCAGGGCTGATCTATGGCGACACCGCCTTCGTCAACCCGCGGCTTCGCCTCTTTGGCGAGGCGCAGTTCGGCGAGCAGTGGTACGCGTTTGCGCAGTTTCAGGCGAACCGTGGGTTTGATCCCCGCTCCGAGGTCCGGGACGCCCAGTTTTTTGAGTATTTGCTGCGCTGGACGCCGGCGCCGTCCGGGGTTGCCAACTTCCAGTTTGGACAGTTCGCGACGAGCTTCGGCAGTTGGGTGCGACGTCACTACTCATGGGACAGCCCGTTCGTCACCGCCCCCACACCCTACGAGCATGTGCTCACCATTTCCGACACCGGGGCCCCGGCGAGCCTGCAGGCGTTCCTCAATCGCAAGGCGATTCCCGCCAACAAGAATTCCTGGGTGCCCTTGATCTGGGGGCCTTCCTACACCTCGGGGGGGTCGTTCTTTGGCTCGGTGGACCGCTTCGACTACGCGGTCGAAGTCAAGAACGCGGCGTTGTCATCGCGCACCTACGCCTGGAGCGCGTTTGATGTCGGGTGGTCCAACCCGACGGTGTCCGGACGCGCCGGGTGGCGTCCGTCGGCGGAATGGAACGTGGGCATGTCCGGCAGCGGCGGCGCGTACCTGCTGCCGGAGGCGGCATCCACGCTGCCGCCAGGGACCGATCTTGGGGACTTCAACCAGTACACCGCCGGTGTGGATGTCAGTTGGTCGCGTCACCGGTGGCAGGTGTGGTCGGAGCTCTTTGTCTCGCGGTTTCAAGTGCCGCAGGTGGGGAACGCCGACCTGGTCGGCGGCTATGTGGAGACCAAGTACAAGATCACCCCGCACCTGTGGGCGGCCGGGCGGATGAACGTGATGCTCTTCGGAGACGTGCCGGACGGATCGGGCGGCGAGACGCGCTGGGACAACAACGCCTGGCGGCTGGACGTGGCCCTGGGTTACCGCTTCAACCGGCACTGGCAGATGAAGGTCCAGTACTCCTATGGCGAAGAGCAGTCGCCCGGCGCTGAAGGAGGCAGCCTGTTCGCCGGCCAGATCACGGTCCGGTTTTAGACCGGATTTCACGGCTGCAGGCCATACAGGGTCTGCCATCGGGTATAGAACTCGACATCGGCAACTCCGTGTTCCGGCGGGCCGATGACGGAATCCTTCCAGCCGCCAAAGGGGGCGTCGGCACCGGCTCCCGCGGTGGACGCGTTGAGCTTCAACAGACCCGCATGGGCGCCATCCAGAAATCGTTGCTGAATCTCCGGCGAACCGCTGAACAGCGCCGCCACGAGGCCCTGCCGGACGCCATTGCACAGCGCGAGGGCCTCGTCCCAGTCCCTTGCCGGCTGGACGACCAGCACCGGGCCGAAGGTTTCCTCCTGCACGATTTCCGAGCCGGGCGCCGCGGACCACACGAGGGTTGGGGGCACATACCATCCGTTGCCGGGTGTCCCGGCGACGCTGTCAACGGGACTCCAGGTTTCCGCACCGGCGGCGCGGGCGCGCGTGATCTCCGCGGTGATGCGCTGTTGCGCCCGGGCGGAGATCACCGGGCCAACCACCGTCGCCTCGTCCATCGGGTCGCCCCAGGCCAGCTCCCGGGTCGCGGCTCGAAGCGCGTCAAGGAACGCGTCGGCGACCCCGGCAGCCACGATGGTGCGACGATTTGCCGTGCACCGTTGTCCGGCCGATCCAAAGGCCCCCCGGGCGATCTGGCGCGCGGCGTCGGCGGGATCGGCATCCTCCCAGACGATCGCGGCATTGTTGCCGCCAAGTTCCGCCTGCAAGGGAATGCGGCGCCGTGCGCACGCGACGTGGGCGGTGTCCCCGGCCGCCGCGGATCCCGTCAGCGTGACCGCAGCCACACAGGGATCCTCAAAAAGTTGTTCGGCAGTGGTTCGATCCCCCTGCACCACGGTGACCACCGACGGGGGCAGGCCGCATTCGGCAAGCAATTGGTGCGCGGCCGCGGCAATGCCGGCTCCCGGAATCGCCGGCTTCCAGACCACGGCGTTTCCATGCAGAAGCGCAGGCACGATCTTGCCAAGAGGAATGGCCAGCGGGTTGTTCCATGGGGTGATGACCGCGACGACCCCGAGCGGACACCGCCGCGCCCGCCAGCCGGTTCCGGAAGACGCGACCTCTGGCATCCGGGCGAATCGGATGGCGGACCGAACCAAATCTACGGCGAATCCGGTCTCAAGACGCGCATCACGGATGGGCTTGCCGGTATCCATCGCAATCCGGCGCGCCCACCCCTCGGCATCGGCCTGGATGGCGTCCGCCAAGGTCTCGCAGAAGATTTCGCGCTGTCGGAGCGGGGTGCGCTGCCAGTCCGCGAGGGCGTTGTGGGCCGCCTGAGCCGCCGCTGCCACCTCGCGGCGGCCGCCGAGGGGAACCTGCCACAACGGGTGCCCGCGGTTTCCGGGAGCCACATGGACGACCGCTCCGGTGGTGTCGTCCGGCGGGCGGACCGGGACGCCGAGGACGGATGCCAGCCGTGTCGTCGGCACTTCAGGTTGTTTGGCGGATGCGGCCGGGGCTGGAGTGATTTCACGACACACCGTGTCCACATCGGCGAAGCGGGCGACGCGGTCGGCGAGGTAGCGCCGGGTGACCGCCGCGTGCACCGGGTCGTCATCGCCCACCGCCCCGTCGGCAATCCACACCGTGAAGCCTCGCGGGTAGGCGTCCATCGCTGTCGTCCGGATGCATGAGCGCAGGAGGACACCGGACAGGACCAGAGTGTCCACCCCGAGGTTCCGCAGGGCGGGCGCGAGTGGGTCGCTTGAGAACGCGCTGAAGAACTGCTTGTGGATCACCCGTTCCCCCGGCAGCGGCCGCAGCGCCTCAGGCGGTTGATGCCCCGGAGTGCCTTCGCGGCATCGCGGGTCCTGGTGGGTCCGCCAGTGGGGCATGCGCTCGTCGTCGTGGCGGATCGTGGTCCAGACATGGACCACCGGCAGGCGGGCGTCGCGGAACGCCTGCAGGAGTTGCGCGATTGCCCCGCACAGGGCACCGCGGGCGGGCTGGAGATTGGAGGACCGGAGGAAATCCTCCTGGGCATCCACGATCAGGAGGGCGGGGCGCATTTTTGGAATCACCCGGGTGTCGGATCGGAGATCTCGGCGGCGATCAACGCCGCCAGTTCCTGCGTGCCCACCCGCTGGCATCCCGGTTCCGCCAGGTCGTCGGTGCGGAAGCCGCGCCGCCACACCTGCTCGACGGCGAGGCGGATCCGCGCCGCTTCGCGGGTGGCACCGAACGTCTCGTGGAGCATCATGGCGAGGGCGAGGATCTGTCCGACCGGATTGGCCCGGTCCGTGCCGGCAAGGTCGTGGGCCGCACCGTGGTTCGTCTGATAAATCGCGGCGCCCGATGCCGAAAAGCTGCCCCCGTAGCACAGCCCGCGCGATCCGAGGAGGACGCCGCCGACGTCGGACAGGATGTCCCCGAACAGGTTTGGGGTGACGATCACATCGAAGCGGTGCGGATCCTGGATCAGGGCAAACGCGGCATAATCAATCTCGAGTTCACTGAGCTTCAGGGACGACCCCGCGGTCAACTCGCGGGCGCAGTCCAGCCACAGCCGGCTGATGGTCGGAACTCCATTGGGCTTCACGACCACGGTGAGATGGCCGCGCCGTTCGCGGGCCAGGCTGGTGGCGACCTGGAGGATGCGACGGACCTGCCCCTCATGGTAAAAGAACTCCTGCCTCGCGACCCGCCCGTTGTGTTCGCAGTGCGACTCATCCCAGACCCCCTGGTAGATGCCGCCGAGATTTTCGCGAACGACCAGGACATCCACGCCGTCGGCATGTCCGGGGCGGAGGCGTGAGGCCTGAAGGGGAACCCGGGAGGGGATCAGGGGGTTGAGTTTGCAATAGAGGCCAAACTGGCGGCGCGTTTCGTAGACGAACCGGTCGCCGCCCGCCCCGGCAAGAATGGCCCCGCCTGCCTCGAAAATTGCGGTGCAAAATTCGCAGGCCTGGTCCGACAGCGGCCGGCCGCATTCATGGATGGCCTGGATGCCGATGCTGCCGCCAAAGTGGAGTTCGCAGCGAGGTCCGTCGCCTGAAGCCTCCGAGGCGCGGAGCACCGTGAGGGCGGCCTCCACGACCTCGGGCCCGATGCCCTCACCGGGAAAGATGCCCAGGGTGCGGACGCTGGTTGGAGCCGTTCCGGGGGGAGGATCTGTCACCGCCCGGCTCCATCGGGCAGGCGTATTGGAAAGGGACATCGGTTGGAGGTCGCGCCATGAGAAATTGGCGACCGGTTCGTGTTACGGGGAGCCGGGAGCCGCGTCAATTGCCCGTTGTTGACGGGACGCGGCGAGCCTGCACGGGTCCGGACCCTGCCGTCCTTGTTTTTGGCCCACGACGTGAAAGGATGGGACATGACGACGACACCTCGTGTGGCTGTGCTGGGGGGCGGATTCGGAGGGCTTCGTTTTTGCCAGGCCTTCCAGCATCCCGGGGCGGAGGTGATCCTGCTCGATCGGCAAAATCACCACCTGTTTCAGCCCCTGCTGTACCAGGTCGCCACCGCCGGCCTTGCCGCCTCCGAAATCGCCCAGCCCATCCGCTCGATCCTGCGGGACCGGCTCCACGTCAGGGTCCACCTCGCCGAGGTGGAGTCCATCGTCCCGGCGGAACGGTGCGTCATCGCCGGCGGGCAACGCCTGACGTACGACTATCTGGTGTTTGCCCTTGGGGGACGTACGAGTTACTTCGGTCACCCGGAGTGGGAGGAATTCGCCCCCGGGCTCAAGTCCATCCATGACGCGCAGCGCATCCGGCGGGATGTGTTGATGGCCTTTGAGCGGGCCGAGAACACCGCACACCCCTTGGAACAGCAGCAGTTGATGACCGTGGTCGTGGTGGGCGGTGGGGCGACCGGCGTGGAGTTGGCGGGAGCCCTGGTGGAGCTGGCCCGCCATGTCTTGCGCCGCGATTTCCGGCGCATTGATCCCTCGCGGGCGCGGATCGTCCTCGTCGAGGGGGCCTCGCGACTGCTGGGGACGTTTCCCGCGGCGCTCTCCGAGAACGCCCGCATCACCCTGGAGCAGATGGGTGTCGAGGTGCGGTGCGCACTCCGGGTTCAGTCCATCGGGCCGGGCCGGGTGGAGTTCCATAACGGCGAGGTCATTGAGGCCGGCAACGTGATTTGGGCGGCCGGAATTGCCGCATCCGCGCTGACGGCGCAGCTCGGCGCGCCGCTGGACCGCAGCGGACGCGTCCGCGTGAATCCGGACCTGAGCGTTCCCGGACATCCGGAGATCTTCGTGATTGGCGATGCGGCCTCCCTGGAAGATGCCGCCGGGAATCCGGTCCCAGGCGTCTCCCCGGCCGCCATCCAGGAGGCCGTTCACGTGGCGCGGCAGATTGAAGACGAACTGGGGGGGCGGCCCAACCGGCGTCCGTTCCGCTATTGGGACAAGGGAAGCATGGCGACCATCGGGAGATTTGCGGCGGTGGCGAAGATCGGGCCCATGGAATTTTCCGGATATCCCGCGTGGCTGGCGTGGCTTTTGGTCCACCTCGTATTCCTCGTGGGCCTGCGCAACCGGATCGCCGTGTTCGGGCAATGGTGCTACAGCTATATCATGTATCGCCGCGGTGCCCGGATCATCTTCGGTGGGAACTCCTAGGCCTAGGAGGCGAAATCCCTGAAGGGCGGACGCCAGATCCTCAATCCCGGTCAAATAGTGGATCAATCCCTCGGGGATTCCCAGCCGAGGGCGTTCTTTCTTGGTGCAACCCCTTCTCCACCTGGGTAATAGAAATCTGCCGCGCATCGGTGGTCACCATCTGGTCGCAGAACATCCACCCCCGAAGCCCCGTTGGGCCGAGGTTCCAATCATGTTTTGCACCTGACGGAATGGCCTCGCCCAGGGTGAAGTCGGGGTTGGCTTGGCTGCCCTTCGGCGTTGCGGCGGAGACGCCGGCGGGAACTGCCAACAGCACGGCAGCCACGCAGGACGTCAGGGACTTCAGGGTGATGGATTGATTCATGGGAGCGGCCAAGGAAGTCGGCGTTGAAGGTCAACCGATCAGGCCCGATGTAGTGGAGGGAAGGGGCTGCGACACTGACCGGGGTGGGAGCGGTCATTTCTGGAGCTTCTTCGGGAGAGAGGTCGAAGGGGATGGACTCGATCCTGCGGCCGTTGCGGCGGGCGGAACCTTCGGGCGAAGTCGCAGGGTGACGCTCGAGCCAACGGCGGGCAGGTTCGTCGCGTCAACTTGCCACAGGAGCGCTTCAGTGTCCTGGCTGTGAATCGCCGGCAGGCAAAGCAATTCGTCGCCGAAGGTCGAGAGAGTGATCACATTGCCGCTTTCGTCGCTCAAGTATCGGCGCGGCCCCGGGCCTTCGCCATATAAGACGGAGCCGGCAAAGAGAAAAGTGTGCGTTGGGAACGCAGGCTGCATCTCCGCAGAAACGGAGTCGCCGGACCTCTTGCTGGAGGGGGCGACGAATTTGCTGATGGGGTGCTCGACAAAGGTCCCCGCCTCGTCGTTGAGCAGCAGAAAGACGTCCACCGGCCCGCCGCTGGGTGGGACGTCAAACCAGCGCTCGGATTCATCCCCAAGCTGCTGGCGCGTCGCCGGACTTCCAGGTTTGGCGCCCAGCAGCAGGAGCGCCGCGTGAATGTGCATCGGTTTGGCCTTGATGGCGACGATGGACTCGTGCTCCTTGGTCCCCTTGGTGCAGGCCACCAACTCCAGCACGCCTCGATGAAGGCAGACGGAACTCTCCACATCCACGCATCGCTCCTGAACGTTGATCGTCAACCCTGGAAACTTGAGGTTCTGCAAGGCGGCCTGGAGGGCGGCATTCGTGGCGCCTCCGGCGGGTCCTGGCCGGCTGGTGGGGCTCGTCTGGGAGGCGATCGGGTCCCCGCATTGCGCAACAAAGGACATCGCCAGCGCCGACCACAACCTCACCAGACCCGCTGGCCCCATTCTGTGCGCTCGATGGTTCATCCTGGGCACGCGTTCTTCAAGACCCTTGCCAAACTCGGTTGTCGCACCCGCCCGCCTGCTGGCGGTGGCTTGGATCGGACTCCAAGGCCGTCCACTCGACGCGGTCCAGCAATGCGGCAACTCCAATCACCTGCGACCGGAGATCGAGCCAAGAGACGTCAGGAGGCCGGTGGCGGCGGATCTTCACGGCATTTTCCATTCAAGCAGTTCCAATGCCATTACGGCATAGCTTGTGACGAGTACCGAGTCCGCCTCCCACCACCGCGGTTCAGGATTCACCCACGAGCCATCGGCTTGCTGAAGCTGAAGCAAGCGCCGGGCGACCTCATCCCGCCAGGGGACTTCGGCGCCATGGCCCAGCGGGAGACGATCCTCACCGGAGGCGGTCAGCGCCTTGGTCAGCAAATACAGGTAGTAGAAGTAGCCCTGCTGCCCCATCCCGGGGTTTTCCTCCAGGGTGTAGTTTGATCGGAGCCAGTCCTTGACAGCGACGACACGTGGATCGTCTTCATGGCCGTCAAGACCAAGGCGGTGACCGCAGGTTGACCAGGCGTGGACCACCAGCCATTTGAATTCTGTGCCCTTTGAAGGAAGGAGTGTCCATGCTCAATGGCGGCCTGCACCTCCCGCCGCGTCGGCGCATTGGTCCTCATGGATGGCGTGGGCGGCTGGGCCTTCAAATCCTGATAAAGACCACAAAACAAGCCGGCAGCCAGAAGCGCTGTCTGAATTGCTGCGTGCCACGGAAGCGCAACGCCACTGAAGCGGATCGTTTTCATTCGGGGATTTCGTTCAGTGTATAATAGGCGCGGTCGTGCAACAGCAGCTCGCCGTCCCGGGATTTGAAATCCGGCAGGTGAAAGTCGTGAACGTGCCCCGGCACGAGGTTCTTCACCCGCAGGCGGACGCTGATGCTGTCCGCTGCGACCTCGGCGGCGGTAATGGTGGGGTGAGTGTGGTCCACCTCGGGACTGCCATAGCCCTGGTGGTAGATGTGGGTATAGGTTTGGAGCAAATAGCTCTCCGGGCGGGCGGCGAGCACGGCATCCACGGGGCGGGTGAAGCGCAGGGCGAAGCCGTCCGGTTGGGCCCGGATGTCAAGGATCTCGAACGGCGTTTTGCCGGTCCAGTCGAGACGCTGGAGCAGGTTGTCCTTCATGCCGCGCACGGGCCAGCCGCGGTTCGTGCCGCCGGCGATGAGCTTCCCCTTCGGCGTGAAATGCACCGCAAGAATCCCGGTGCCCAACCCCTCGCGAAAGGGATAACATGCGCCCTGCCACACGCCGTTGACCCGCTCGGTTGTCGCGCGCATCACAAGGCTCAACGAGTAGTCGCCGACGAAGATCTGGTTTTCGAACGGACCGAACAACCCGCCCGCGCGGCAGACCTCGAACCCGGAAATCGAGCGGCCCATCTTCTTGTAGGGAAATACCACCGCGTAGGGAACGAGTTCGTTCACGCGCTGGCGCTCGGTCTCCAGGCGCGACGGCGAATTCGGCATCACCGGCGTCGCACCCATGTTCGTCGCAAACGGATACCAGTTGAAGCTGATGGGGTGCCCCATGAAGCCGCCGGGCCTGAGGTGCTTGAGCGAACACGAGCCATTCCATGGCCCCTGGCTCTCGGCGTAGAACAGTTCACCATGCTCGTTGGGCCCAATGCCGAGCGGACTCCGGAGGCCACTGCACAACGGGAGGGTCTTTCCGTCCGGTGTGATCTTGAGCGCCCAACCCCGGAAGAGCTCCTTCGAGTGGTAGGATTCGGACAGCCCGAGCGCGACGTAGAGATTTCCCGCCGCATCCAACTTCGATCCGAGCGCAAACTCGTGATAATGTCCGAAGCCCCAGGCATCGCTGATCGTATCGTACCGGTCGGCGCGACCGTCACCGTTCGTGTCTGCGATGCGCGTGACCTCGGCTGCGTGCGTGGCGTAGAACGCGCCGTCGCGCCAATCCAGCCCGAGCACTTCATCCAGCCCGCTGGCGAACGTGCTCGCCTTCGGATTCGGGATTTCATCGTCAATGCCGCTGAATAGAAGGATTTCCCCGCGCCGGGTCCCGACAGCGAGCCGTCCATCCGGCAGCGAAGCGAAGCTGCCGGACTCCAGATACACGCCCTCCGGCATCGGAATATTGACCAGTCGGTAGCAGGCGGCCTCCCGTTCCGACGTGCCCCACGAATCACCAAACTCCTCGGAGGCGGTGACGAGGAGCGGGAACAGGCAGAGGCAGAGGCAGGTGAGAAAAGGACGACTCATGGCTTTGCGTTGAGGCGGTAATCCAATCTCAACTCGCCGTCCGTCACGGGGAGGAGAAGTTCGTTGGCGTCTCCGGTGCCTCTCACCGTGCCCGGCCCGGAGAGGCGAACCACCAGACTCCTTCCAACCGCGAACTCGTTCGCTCCACGTGGCTCGATGGAGTTGTCGGCGGCAACGCGGAAGTAGAGGCCGGCGGGCGGGGCACCAGGAAACCTCAGGGTGCGTTCGAGGCGAGGGTGCCCGGAGATGGTTCGTTCGATGAAGAAGTCTTCCACCGCAAACCCGTCCACGACATAGCGGAACGTTGGACGTTGCTGGTCGTCGAGGGTGTAGCCCTTGAACGAATTCGGCCGCGGTCGGGGTGTTGGATCAGGAACCGGCCAGGCCGCGTCCGGCTGCGCGAGGACGGCGAAGGCAGGCCCGGGAGGGAACATGATGGCGTCTTGGCCGAGAATGCGCGCCTGCCCTGCGCCCTGGCCGCGCCAGAGTCCGGAAGCCTCAATGAATCCGCCGCTCCAGACGGACGCGAGGCGCATCTGCTCCGCATCGAACGAGAGGTTGATGCCGCCGGGGTAGCCGACTCCGATACCCCGCTTGCCAATGCCCGGAAAGGCGCGGCGAATGATGACGGCTTCGTCCGTCACCGTGATGACGAGCGGCTCCAGCACCAACCCGGCGGGTTCGCTCGCATCAGGCCCTTGTGCGAGGTATTGCCAAAGCGCGTCCCGCTGTTGGCCGGAGTCACCGCCGAGCACGTTGGTCAGCGGGGATTTTCCGTCCGGCCAGAACGCTGGCATGATCGTAAGCGGCGAGAACATCTGCGGCTGCGCGAGGTAATGGTGAAACCAGTTCTCCTCCAGCCGCTCCGTCATCGTCATCAAGTCCAGGGCCTGGATCGCCCCGGCGCGCTTCTCGCGGAAGGTGTGGCAGGCGATGCAGTTGAAGCTTTTGCTGCCCACGAGTTCACGGCCGACCTCGCGCGGCCGGCGGGTCTCGCCGACGCGTGTGAACACCGCTGGCGGCAGCGTGTCGAGGGCCTTCAGACCGGCCACGAGCGGCCGGGCATTCGGGGAGCCGAATTTTGGCATGCGTGTGTGCAGATACGGCCGGGCGGACGCACCGTGCGCAATGACATCGTGCAGCCACAGCGCCTTGAGCTTGGCGCCGACGCCGGTGAGCGACGGCGGCAGGCGGCCCTGCTCACCCAGATTTTCGTCCTCGCCGGTGAAATATTCGTCGCGATCGGCCGCGACGCCGCCCAGTCCATCGCGTTGATGGCAGGCGACGCAATTCAACTGCGTGAGCGCCAGTTGCACCTCCTCGGCGGGCGTCCAGATCTTTGCGTCCTCGGCGAGCACCGCCCGCAGCGAGGCGCGTTGATTCTCCGCGAGCGGATAATGCGGCCATGCGCCGCGCGTGCCCGAAAGGCAGCCCTCACTGGCGCGCAGTTCGGCAAGGGCCGTGAGCACGGGTGGAGCGAGCTGCTCGTCCGTTCGGTGGCAGGCCTGGCACCGATGCTCGGCAAACAGCGCCTTGCCACGCACCGCGAGCACCGGGTCAGGTGAAAACGCGGTCGGGGGCGTCTGCTGTTCGCGCAGCAGGAAGCTCGCAACGTCCGTCGACTCCGCCCGTTCGAGCTGACCATCCGGCATCCGACCGCCGGGCCAGATGTCGAGCGGCCGTTCCAAGAATGCCGCGAGACTCGCCACGGTGTATTTTTCCGCCAATGGACCCAGCGGCACCGAGCCGGACAGCGTCCTCTCCGGCGAATGACAGGCCACGCACCCGACCGAGTGATACAACTTCCCGCCGCGCTCCACCGCATCCGGTTGTGGCCGCCCTGACACCCCGGGCTGACCCAACGTGGCGAGGTAATGCGCGAGCGCGTTTGCCACGTCCTCGCGCTGCGCCTCCGGCAGGTGCGCAAGCACATCCGGCATCGTCGTACCCGGCTTGACGCCTGATGGCGACGCGAGAAACCGCCGCAGGTGTGCCCCGTTTGCCCGCGCCCCGACCTCCGACAGGTCCGGTCCCGGTTTCGCGAGAAACGCCTTCTGTCCGCTGGCGTGGCAGGAAGTGCAGCCCAATTCGCTCACGAGCACGGCGCCGGCCAACGGTTCCATGCCCCCGCGCTCCAACCCGGCGATGAACGGCGATTGGGCGTGAACAAGCCCACACAGGACCGCCGCGCAAAAGGTCCACAGTACAGCCTTCATCCTTCGTCCTCTCCGGGTCCGGGGACCATCCGTCTTTGGCCGGTGGGCAGGTGCTGGTGCCGGTGGCGGGTCAGCGTGCTGTGGAAGTGCCGGAGGGTGGGGGTCCCGTCCGGGACGCGGTGCGGGCGGTTCGGATACGCCATGACGGTGAACGGTGTGTTTCGCGCAAGGAGTTCGTTCATCAGCATTTCTGGGACCCGGTAATGGCCGTTGGCGTCGCCAGTGCCGTGGACCAGGAGCAGATTGCCCCGCAGATGCTGCGCGTGCGTCAACGGCGAACTCTCGCATTCGCCTGTGGAGCGATCGCCTGGCAAGCCCATGTAGCGCTCGTGGCAAAAGGTGTCGTGGGGAAGCGGATTCGCCTTCGGAGCAACGGCGATCGCTGAGAAATAGAGGTCGGGACCATGGACGATGGCGTCCAGGCTCATGCTGCCGCCGCCGATCCAGCCCCAGACGCCCACGCGGCTGGCATCGGACTCCGGCCAGCATCCGGGCATCGCGCGCACGGCGGCGGACTGGTCGTGCGTTGCGAGGGTGCCAATCCGCCGATACAGGCTCCGTCGCCACGCGCGTCGCGCCGCTCTTGGGATTGGCGACCTTCACGAGATTCACGGCTCCCGCGGGGAGCGCAGCATCCGCAGGTTCGCCTCCGCGAAGGCGCGGCCCATGAGCGCGAACGTCTTCGCGCAGCCAAGGTAGTGGTAGCCGGCGTTGGAAGCGCCGCGTTTCCACAGGGCTTCCTCGGCGGGGGAGAGGAGGTCGGCCTCATACTGCTTCAGAAATGCCTGCTTCATTTCATCGGTCATCCTGCCGTCGGCGTTGGCATGATCCTTGTGCTTCGAATCGAGAAACCAGGCCATCTGGCTCACCTGCTCGCGCTTCCGGTCAATGGCCCCGAGCTCCTCGCACCAGAACGGTGCCGTCTCCACGGCGAGGACGCTGCCCGCGAATTCCGGCAGCGCCGCCGGGGCCGCCATGGCCCTGCGGAACTCGATGGTGTCCGTGTCTGCGCTCATGCCGCCCACGCCCATCACGCCGATGACAAACGGCATTTTCGGCGCGCTCAGGTCGTGGCGCACGTCGCGGATGAAATGCGCGAGCCACTCGCTGTAGCGGTCGAAGCGGCCCGGTTGGCCGTGGGCC
Source organism: Verrucomicrobiia bacterium (assembly GCA_019634635.1). Taxonomy (NCBI): domain Bacteria; kingdom Pseudomonadati; phylum Verrucomicrobiota; class Verrucomicrobiia; species Verrucomicrobiia bacterium. The sequence goes on along the minus strand of JAHCBB010000037.1, from coordinate 24,589 downwards.
GGATAAACGTGGCCGTCCACCATGTCGTTAAACCCCTGGAGCCAGACGAAGCCCGCGAGTTCATAGCCCTGTGCCGCGTCGTATTCGGGGACGATGCGCGCCGGGTCGGCGAGCACCTTTTTCACATGGTCCATCATCAGCCGGTAGAAGCGCCCGGTGTCCTTCGCCTTCTCTGCGAGCCACACGTCCATGTCCTTTGGAACGCCGTGGCCCGGCGGGCCGTAGTAGAGCCTTTTCTGGTGGTCGTTCAGCTCATAGGGCCCCGCGCTCGGCGGACGGAAATCCGTGTGCAGGCTCTTTCCGCCCCAGGCCACCTTGATGAGGAGCACCGGCTCCGCGAATGCGGCATCCATCGTGAGCCCGAAGGTGAACTCCGGACCGATCTTCCCGCCGTCCTCCGTCGGAGTGTCCCGCGCGCCGTAACCCGCGGTCAGCTTGCCCAGTCCCTCGCCGTTGGCGCTCCCGTCGTAGTAGCCGGTGAAGTAGGAGATCCAGACGCCTTCGCACACGGCTGGCCTGCCTTCCGGGCCGCGCATCAGCCTCAACAGCGGCGCCGTCGTCGGGTCATCGCCAAGGTAGTCAAAGGTCTCGACCCGCGCGTGCCCTTCCATGTTCGACTGGCCTGCCAGGATGAAGACCTTGAGCGGTCGCGGTGCCGCAGAGGCGACCCATGCGACTCCGAGGCACACCCCGGCGATCAGGCACCGCGTGAGGGACCCAACAGCCGGCGAACGCCACGGGGCGTGGGTGCGGGAGGCGCGTGTCTTCATCCCATGGTGTTTACGCTTGGACTCGTCCGCCGTCTTGGAGTTGAATGACAGCCAGCCGTGAAAACGCGCCCAGCGAAGTCGCCGGCTGCAGCGGTTCCCGGTGTCGCGCCGCCGGTGGACGCCGCGCTACTGGAAAGCCTCTTTGACCAGGCTCCGGACGTGGCGTTCTTCATCAAGGATGCGACCGGACGGTACCTGGTGGTCAACCATTCCCTCGTCGAACGGCACGGACTGCGCCACAAGTCCCAAGTGCTCGGCAAGCGGCCAAGCGAGATTTGTCCCGGTGAGTTTGGCCACATCCCTGCCGCGCAGGACGCGGCCGTGTTGCAGACCGGCCGCCCGCTCCTGGACCATCTCGAACTGCACTGGTCCACCCCGCACAAGCCCGGGTGGTGCCTCAGTACGAAGCTACCGATGCGTGATGCCGCCGGGAAGATCATTGGTCTGATCGGCATCTCGCGCGACGTTCGTGCGCCCATCGGGACACGGGAAATCCCCGTTGACTTCGCCGCCGCGCTCGACCAGTTCAAGAAGAAACTCGCAGAACCCGCGACGCCCTCGGCCCTGGCCCTTCGAGCGCGGCTTGCCCCATCCCGGTTTGCACGCCTGATGAAGCGGTTCTTTGGCCTCACCCCCAGCCAATTTATTGCGAAGACACGCGTCGCCGCCGCGTCGCGCCTGCTGCGCGAGACGGAACAGAGCGTGGCCGCCATCGCGCTGGCCTGCGGCTTCTATGACCATAGCGCCTTCACTCGGACCTTCCGCGCCCTGACCGGGGTGACGCCGACACAGTTTCGTGCAGGTGGAGTGGCGGGGCTTTGGCCCGGCTGAATTCCGATTCCGTCCACCGTCCGCGTTTCCGCGGCCGGCCTCCCTGCCTGCAACGCACTGCAATTGGCCGCGGCGGCCAGGGCAATCCACTGCCACTTCGTCCGCGAAGCCGAAAAGCGGAACCGCCGGGCCTCACCGGGGCGAAGTTGACCGGAACACCGGCCACAGCTGCCGCCTCAGGCACCCGCTTTCCATTGTTCCCAACCCTTCCGGAGCACCTCCCGCCCCCGACTCGGGTGCATAGCCCAGCCTGAACACCGGCCCAAGGGCTGCCAAGGATGGGTGAGCGTTGCGCTTCCGGCCGGGGTCGGGTCCGAACGGGATTGCTCCGGCAATCCCCGCACACTGGCACTGGCGCTCGGGTTGCAGGACGCCAAAGCCCCATCCTCCGGACCACGACCCCAACTCACCCCACCATTCTTCCCCTCCAATCCTTGTGATTGACCTACTGAACGACAATGGGGTCGCAACGGACCGGTTGACCGGTGGACTCGTGGAGGGAAATCGGGGAATGGGTTCCGGTCGTGGGCCAGAAGGGCCCTCAAGCGGGACATTTCGTCCCGACATTTCGTCCCGCGTGGGGACCACCAGCGACCTCACTTCCAAGGCGCCCCCGTGGATGCCACCAGCGGCGTCTTGCAATGGTACCCCGACCAGGAATTGAACCTGGATCGTCGGTTTAGGAAACCGCTGCTCTATCCATTTGAGCTATCGGGGCGCACGAGGGCGGCGAGGGAAGTGAACCGGGTTTGCGCGAACACCGCAAGATCGGGGGGGCAGATCGGGGGGGCGCGGCATCCGGGATGGAACTTTTTGCGGCGTTCCGCCAAGCTCCCCGGATGTCGCGTGAACCCGAAAGCGCACCCGTGGAGGACGATCTCTCGCGCCGCATGGCCGCCCTGGGCCTCCGCGAGGAGGATGTGGACGAGACCTTCGTCCGGTCCTCCGGGCCGGGTGGCCAGAACGTCAACAAGGTTGCCACCTGCGTGCAATTGGTCCATCGGCCCACCGGGGTCCGCGTCCGATGCCAGTCCAGCCGGCATCAGGCGGCCAACCGCCGCCGCGCGCGCGAGCTGCTGGTGGCGCGTCTGGAGGCCCGGCGCGATGCGCTCCGGTCGGCGGCCCGGTCGGCGGCGGAGGCCCGGCGGCGCGCGAGCCGTCCGCGTCCGCCCGCCCTGCGCCGGCGTCTGCTGGAGTCCAAGACCCGGCGTGGACGCACCAAACAGCTTCGACGGCCGCCAGGGGTGGATTGACGCCACCCGCTTTTTCCGGGTCCCGCAGGCAGGCCGGCTCTTGACGGTGGAAAACTTCTTTCTATTTCTTTCCCGAACTTTCGCTCAGACTGTCATTCGAACGGCTTCTATCGCATGATTATCGTCGAGGAACTGGTGAAGGACTTTGGCCCCAAGAGGGCCGTGGATCGCGTGTCTTTCAGCGTACAGAAGGGGGAGATCCTCGGCTTTCTCGGGCCCAACGGCGCCGGGAAGTCCACAACGATGCGGATGATCACCGGCTTCTTTCCGCCGACCTCCGGTCGGGTGACCGTTGGCGGCCATGACATGGCCGAGGATCCCATTCCGGCGAAGCGGTTGATCGGGTATCTGCCCGAAAGCGCGCCGTGCTACAGCGACATGACGGTGCACGGCTTTTTGTCGTTCTCGGCGGAGATGCGCGGTCTGCACGGCCCGGCTCGGGAGGAGGCGGTCCGGCGCGCGGTGGGCCTGTGCTTCCTCGAAGGCGTGCTGCACCAGTCGGTGGACACCCTGTCGAAGGGCTTCCGCCATCGCACCTGCCTGGCGCAGTCCATCATCCATGACCCGCCCGTCCTGGTGCTCGACGAGCCGACCGACGGCCTCGACCCGAACCAGAAGCACGAGATCCGCCAGTTGCTGAAGCGCTTCGGCAGGGACAAGGCGATCATTTTCTCCACGCACATTTTGGAGGAGGTGGATGCAGTGTGCAGCCGGGCCATCATCATTGACCGCGGCAAGGTGGTCGCCAATGGCACCCCCTCCGAGCTGCGGGCGCGTCATGAACTCGCCGGCAGCATCCAAGCGCGGATCCACGGGGCCGGCGTCGACAGCGTGCGAGGCAAGGCCCACGCCCTCCCGGGGGCGGCCCGGGTGACGGTGTCGGGCGACAACGGCATCGTGTCCCTGCGCGTGTTTCCCAAGGATCGTGGGGGCGCGACCGATGTGGCGCGGGCGCTGTCGGACCTCGCGACCCGCGAGGGCTGGCGTTTCGAGGAGTTGCGCATCGAGGAGGGCCGCCTCGACGACGTCTTTCGCGGCATCACCCGTCCGGAATCCGCGCGGCCCGGCGAGTAGCCCGGCGGCCTCCATCGTTGTTCACCCAAGCCTGATCCGTCCCGTATGTCCGAATCCCTCCGCAATGTCTGGACCATCGCGAAACGCGAGTTGGTGGGGTATTTCAACTCCCCGGTCGCCTACGTGTTCATCGTCATCTTTCTCCTGCTGAACGGCTTCTTCACCTTCATGCTCGGGAACTACTTCCTGCGAGGGGAGGCCAATCTGAACGCCTTCCTCATGTGGCATCCGTGGCTGTACCTGTTCCTGGTGCCCGCGGCCGGCATGCGGCTGTGGGCGGAGGAGCGGCGGGTGGGCACCCTGGAGCTGCTTTTGACGATGCCGATCGCCGCCTGGCAGGCGATCCTGGGCAAGTTTGTCGCCTGCTGGGCCTTCATTGCGCTGGCCTTGTTTCTGACCTTCCCCGTGGTGATCACCACGATGTATCTGGGAGATCCCGACGTGGGCATGATGTGGACGGGGTACCTGGGGAGCGTGCTGCTGGCCGGGGCGTATCTCTCGGTGACGGTGATGACCTCGGCGATGACCCGGAACCAGGTGATCTCGTTCATCCTGTCCGTGGTGATCTGTTTCTTTCTGATCCTGGCCGGCTGGGAGCCGGTGACGGACCTGATGGTGCGATGGGCGCCCGAGTGGCTGGTCAGCACCGTGGCGTCGTTCAGCGTCATGCCCCACTTCGCGGGATTTCAGCGCGGCGTGGTGGACATTCGTGACCTGCTGTTTTTTGGCAGCGTCATCACTTTCTGCCTCTTCGCGACCAGCGTGGTGCTCCGCGGCCTGCGCGCGGCCTGATCCCGAATCCTCCGAACCGAGATGAAATCGTCGAAGCTTCAGACCCTGTTGTTCTCCGCCGCCGGCGTCCTGTTTGTGTTCATTGCGCTGGTCGGGCTGAACCTGATCTTCAGCCCTGCGCGGCTGCGGTTGGACCTCACCGGGGACAAGCTGCATACGCTGTCCCCGGGCACCCGGGAGATCCTGCGAAGGCTCGACGGACCGGTGGAGGTGCGGTTCTACGTCAGCCAGGGCAAGGACCGGATGCCGCAGGCGCTCAAGACCTATGTCCAGTCGGTGGATGATCTGCTGGCTGAATTCCGCGCGGAGTCGGGCAACAAGATCGAGATCCGGAAGATTGATCCGGAACCCGACTCCGAGGCGGAAGACTCCGCGCGTCTCGACGGGGTGCAGGGGCAGCCCCTCCCGAATGGCGAGGAGTTCTATCTGGGCATTGCGGTGGAGAATCCGCCCGACAAGGCGGTGCTGCCCTTCCTCGCCCCGCAGCGCGAAAAGCTGCTGGAATATGATTTGGCGCGTGCCGTGTCCCAGGTGCTGAGCACCAACCGGCCGGTGGTCGGCGTGATGAGCCCCCTGCCGGTGATGGGCGGGGCGATGAACCCCATGATGATGATGCAGATGGGCCGCCAGCAGCAGAGTGAGCCCTGGGTCTTCGTATCGGAATTGCGCCGCGATTTCGACGTGCGCTCGGTGCCCATGGACGGCACGCCCGTGGATTCCGACATCCGGGTCCTGATGGTCATTCACCCCCGGGACATCTCGGATGCCGCGCAGTTTGCCCTCGATCAGTTTGTGCTGCGCGGCGGCAAGCTGATGGTCTTCGTGGATCCCCTCTGCATCTCCGACGTCCAGCGCCAGCAGCCGAATCCGATGGGCCTCAACTTCGGGACGAGTTCGTCATTGCCGAAGCTCTTCCAGGCCTGGGGATTCGATTTCCCGGCGCAGGTGGTGGCCGACACCCAGTTCATGCGCGAGCTCGGCGGTCGCGACGGCCGGCCGCAGCCTGTGCCCGGGTTCCTGTTCGTCAATGCCTCGGGGATTGACCAGAGCAGCGTGGTGACCGCCCAGGTGGACGACGTCTGGATGCCGTTTCCCGGGGCGCTCCAGGGAACCGCGGCCGCGGGCCTGAAGGCGGAGCCGTTGCTGTTCAGCACCAAGGATTCCCAGCTGGTGGACGGCATCACCGCGCAACTCAATCCGGAAAAGGTGCTTCAGGACTTCCGGCCGTCGGGGGTCGTTTACAATCTGGCGGTGCGGCTGGGCGGCCGCTTCAAGACCGCCTTTCCCGACGGGAATCCGTCGGGATCCGACACCAACGCCCCTGCGGGTCCGGCGGACCTCAAGGAGGCGTCGTCGGACAACGTGGTGTACGTGTTTGGCGACGCCGACATGCTGGCCAACAACTTCACCGTGCAGATCAACCAGATGATGCGGATTGCGATGCCGCTCAACGCGAACCTGAGCCTCGTGCAAAATGTCGTCGAACAAGCGGCGGGCGACGCGAGCCTGGTGGGCGCCCGCAGTCGCGCTTCGGTGCGGCGTCCGTTCACCGTGGTGCGCGAAATGGAGTCGCGGGCCCGCAATGCCTATCAGAACAAGATCGCCGAGCTGGACCGCAAGCTGCAGGACCTGCAGGGCGAGTTGAGCAAGATCCAGGTCCGCCAGGAGGGGGAGACGGCGCGGGTGATCCTGTCGCCGGAACAGCAGCAGGCCCTCAAGAATTACACGGCGCAACAGGCGGAGACCCGCAAGGAACTGCGCAACACCCGCCGCAATCTCCGGCAGGATGTGGACTCCCTCGAAAACCGCCTCAAGTGGGTCAACATCGCCGCCATGCCGGTGCTCGTCAGCGTGGTGGGCATTGCGCTGGCGGTGGTGCGCCGCCGGCGGATGGCTGCGCGTTGATCGGTTGGTGATCCTTTTTCGAACGATGCCGGAACCGGCTTCCATGCAACGATGAAACCGAAACAATTCCTCCTGTTGCTCGTCGCCGCCCTCGTGCTTGGCGGCGGTGGCCTCTGGGTGCTTCGCCAGCGGAGTGCCACCTTTGACCGCTCCCGTGGCGCCATGGGCGGCAGCCTGCTGGGCACGTTCGACGGCAGTCAGGTGGCTGCCCTCCGCATCCGGCAGGGATCCAATACGGTCAACGTGGTCCGCGAGGGCGACCAGTGGGTCGTCCGCGAGCGCGGCAACTACCCCGCCAACGTCGCCGACCTCGGCGCATTCCTTCAGAAGCTCGACGGCCTCAAGATCGCGCGACCGGTCAATGTGGGGGCCTCCCGTTTGCCCCTGCTGGATCTCACGGCCGATGCCGCCACGGTGGTGGATCTGCTGGGGTCCGATGGCCAGCCGGTGAAGTCCCTGCGGCTTGGACGCCAAAGCACCAAGGCCGGTGGCGGTGCCGATGACTTCATGATGGGGGGCGGCTTTCCCGACGGCCGGTATGTGCAGGTCGGCGAGCTGGTGGCGCTCGTGGGCGATCCGCTCAGCAATGCCCGCCCCAATCCTGCCGACTGGATTGCCAAGGAGTTCATCAAGGTCGAACAGCCCGTCCGGGTCCAGATCCGGCATCCGGAGTCCGCCCACAGCTTCACCCTGAGCCGGACCAACGAGTTCGCGGATTGGGTGCTCGCGGATCCCGCGGATGGCGAGGCCCTGGACAAAAACAAGCTGTGGAGTTTCTCGTCGCTGATGGGGTCCGCCAGCTTCACGGATGTCCTGTTGGAGCCCGACCTGGCGGCGCTCGGCCTGGACGCTCCGGTTGAGGCGCAAATCACGACCGCAGGCGGACTCGTTTACGACATCAAGGTGGGCGCGCAGGATGGCGATGGTTACCCGGTGCAGGTGTCGGTGACGGGAGACTTTGAGTCGGAGCGCACGCCGGGGGCCGAGGAATCGGCCGAGGACAAGGAGCGGCTGGACCAGGAGTTCAAGGACAAGCGAGCCGGGCTGCAGAAAAAGTTGAAGGCGGAGCAGGCGCTTGGGAAGTGGACCTATCGGTTGAGCCAGTGGTCCGTCGAACCGCTGCTGAAGAAGCGGTCGGAACTGTTGGAGGCGCCGAAGTCCGATGCGGATGCCCCCGCGCCGTCCGGCGCGATATCCGACCCGGATGACGATGCGCCGCTGCTGCCATTTCCGTTGTTTCCGGATCCGAATTAGGCCTGAGGTTCGAGGGATGAAAGGGGCCCTGGCTATCCATTGACGCCTCAAGGGGCGGGGGCGGCAGATTCCTGTCGCTCGGCGAGAGAGCGGAGCAGCCGGTCGCGGACGACGGAATGGACGTCATTGGTGACGCGACCCAGGCTGGCGCGGGCTTCGTCGAAGCGCCCGCCCCTCAGGTGCCAGCGGGCAAAATGCAGTTCCACGCCTTCGCGATCTTCATCTGTGGGTGCGATGGCGAGGGCGTTGGTCCAGGCCCGAAGCGCGGTGTCCTGAAGCCGCAGTTCTGCCGCCGTCCGTTCGCCGGGCGTCCCGTCGTCGGGCAGGCGCCATCCGTAGTACGTCTGGGCGACATCTGCCGCGAGCTGGAAGTTGAACGGGTCGAGTGCGATCGCCTTCTGGTAGAGTTCAAAGGCCTTGCGGAAGACCGTCTGCTCGTCGCAGCGGAAGTAGTTGGTGGCGTCGCGCCGGAACATGAACACCAGCGTGCCGAAGTTGTGAAGGTACACCGGCTCATCCGGGTTGAGCCGGATCGCCTCCTCGTAATAGGGGAAGGACTTCTCCACGGGGCCGATGTGCGCGTACACATTGGCCAGGTTGTTCCACGTTGCGGGGTTGGCCGGTTCCAGGGATCGGGCCCGTTCCCACTGCGCGATCGCCTCCTCTTCGTCCCCGAGTTCGTTGAGAAAGCTGCCGAAGGCCAGCCGTGCGCGCGCGTGACGCGGATGCGACGCAATGAACCGTTCGTAACGATGGCGCACCGGTGCGGCACGCTCGCGGATGCGAGCCGACAACGTCAGGGGCAGCGGGGGCAGGGCGGTCGTCGCGGCATCGTCGGCGCCGGTCACCAGTCGCTCGATGTCCTGAAGGGCTGCTTCGTCCTCGGTGAGGATCGCCTGGAGTTCCAGTTCGACGGGATCGGGGGTCGCCGTTGCGGCCACGGCTGCGGATGGGGCTTGGAGTCCGAGGGGGGCTGCCATCCGGTTGCTGAGGGCTGCCGGACCATTGGTCGCCAGCAGCAACATCAGGGCGGCGGACAGCGCATCACTCATGCGCCAGGGCATACCCTCTTTCTGCAGTTCTGGCGAGCCTTCCGGGAGGCCGCCGGGGAATCGGGCACCGGAAAATCCGGTTTTCAATTCCGGGCCCCCTCCGTAGCGTCTTGGGCGCCCTGCATTGACGCGGGGAGTTGATTTCTGAAAGCCCCATGGCCGCCGATACCACTGTTGTTGCCAAAGTCGAGCTCCCGACGCTCCAGCCCCTGAACCTGAAATCGCGTCTCGCGGGGACTCCGGCGGCCCCGCCGCGTCACGCCGTGACGGTCCGCAATGCGGCGGGCGGGGAGGTGACGGTGGCGGATCCGAGGGCGGTTCGCGCGTTGGTGGCACTGATGGATGTGCACGCCGTGGTGGGCGGTGCCGCCTGCCATTGGGGGGGGCCTGCCGCGTTTGCGGAGGTGAATGCCGCCACCCATGCGCTGATGTTCGCGACCCGGGACCGGCCGTGGCATGATGCCTTCAATTTCGTGAACGACGCGGGCCACGCGGAGAACGGAATCTACGCGCTCCGCACGCTCTACGGCTTCGACGGGCTGACGGATGAAGACCTGCGGAAGTTCCGGAGCATCCAGTCCAAACTCACCGGGCATGGCGAGTCGCACCTGAACCCGGAAGGCGTGCTGGTCTCAAACGGTCCGCTCAGTTCTTCACTGCCCGTGGCGCAGGGGTTGGCCATCGGGGACCGTCTGGCGGGACGCGACCGCGTGACGATCTGCTTTCTCTCGGACGGCGGCTCGATGGAAGGGGAGGCCAAGGAGGCGTTTGCGGCAATCCCAGGTTTGGCGGCCAAAGGGAAGGTGAATCCCTTCGTGCTGGTCCTCTCCGACAACGATACCAAGCTGTCGGGGCGCATTGATCACGATGCCTTCTCAATGGAGCCGACCTTCCAGGCGATGCACACCCTGGGATGGAACGTGCTGGAGGTGAAGCATGGCCACGACCTGCAGGCGGTGTACCTGGCGATGGAGCGCGCGGTGGCCGAGGCCCGGGAGCATCCGGACCGCCCGGTGTGCGTGTGGCTGCACACCATCAAGGGGTATGGCATCAAGGCCACCGAGGAGAACTCCACCGGCGGTCACGGGTTCCCGCTCGCCAATGGCGAAAAGATCGTGGACTGGATGCACGAATTGTTTGCCGGGGCGACCCCGCCGGAGGACCTGATGGCTTGGGCCCGGTCCCTGCGGGCCGACTGGGAGCGGCAGGACGCTGCGAAGAAGGCGAAGCCGTCCGCCGCGCCGGCAGCCCCGCCGGTGAAGAAGGAGAAGGTTCAGGCCGGGCTCGCCAAGGGCGCCCTGCGGGCGGCGCAGGACGGCTATCCGGTGTACTCGGTGTCCTCCGACGTGCAGGGCTCGACCGGGATCAGCACGTTCCAGAAGGCGACCGGACGGTTCCTGGAAGTGGGCATCGCCGAGGCCAATATGATTTCCACCGGCACCGGGCTCAGCAAGGCGGGTTTCATTCCCATTGTGGACACCTTCGGCCAGTTCGGGGTCACCAAGGGCAACCTGCCGCTGACGATGGCGGCGCTGTCGCAGGCGCCGATGGTCGCCCTGTTTTCGCACGTGGGTTTCCAGGACGCCGCAGACGGCGCGTCCCACCAGGCCACGACCTACCTGGCCGCGGTGAGCTCCATCCCGCACACGCTGGTGGTGGCGCCGAGCTGTGCCAACGAGGCGGAGGCCTTCATGTACGACGCCGTGAAGCACATCGCCGAAGAGCGGCGGGCGGGTCGGGACGGCGACTCGGTGGTGTTCTTTGTCGGGCGGGAGAATTACCCGCTCGAGTGGGTGCCCGGGGCGACCTACGCCTGGGGCCGGGCCCAGGTGATTGAGCAGGGCAGTGATGTGGTGCTGGTGGGCTGCGGGGTGCTCTTCAGCAAGTGCCTGGAGGCCGCCCGGCTGCTGGCGGAAGCGGGACGGTCGGCCACGGTGATCAACAACCCGTTCGTCAACCGGCCGGATGTCGCCACGATCGGCGCCGCGGTGACGCGTTGCCGCGGCCGGTTGGTGACCATTGAGGATCACCAAGTGGTCGGCGGGATGGGTGCCCAGTTGTCCCACGCCCTGTCGCGTGCGGGCATCGCCCACAGTGTCCGCAGCCTGGGCATTCTGGGCGAGTTCGGCCAGTCGGCCTATCTGGCGGAGGAGTTGTATGCCAAGCACGGACTGACCGGGCCCCGCATGGCTGCAGCCGCACTGGAATTGATCGGCTGACCGTCCGCGCGGACGCGGCAACGGCGCGCCAGCTCAATACTCGTAATTGAGCACGAGGGCGATCGTCGAGCCCAGGGTGGCACGGGAATAGACCGGACCGCTCGCGGGTTCGCCGTAGGTTCGGAGGGCGTCCGGATTGAGCAGGTTGCGGCAGCTCAGGCGCAACTTCCAGTGGTCCGTCAGTCGTTGAGTGGCCACGAAATTCAGCTGCACCGGGGGATGCTGGTAAACGTCGGGTCCGGCGCGGTCCACTAGGAAAATGTAGGGCCCCGAAGCCCCCAGTGAAACCGTGGCCGTGGTGCCGGTGGCCTTGTGATCGTAGGTGAGGTCGAAATTCACGATCCACGGCGACTGGTCGTAGAGGGGCCGCGTCGGCGATGTGTCCGGAAACAGCACCTGCTTGTTGGCCAGCTCGGTGGCCGTCCATTCGACCTCGGACTTGATCCACGCAAAGTTGAATCCGACGATGAATTCGTCGAGGGACTCGTCGAGGATGTCGAGGCGGGTGTTGGCCTCCAGTTCGATGCCGTACAGGGTGGCGTCCTTCCGGTTTTCGAAGGTCACGATGCCCCCGCCGAAGGTGACCGCCACCTTTTCGATGGGCTGCTCCAGGTACTTGTAGAACCCGCTCACCGAGAAGACCGTTCCCGGCCGCGGGAAGTATTCCCACCGGAGGTCATAGTTGGTGATGTCGGTCATCTGCAGGTTTGGATTTCCCTCGATGATTTCATTGCCATAGGGGTCGTAGGAGCGGTACGGGGCGATCTCGCGGAACGTCGGGCGGGCGACGGTCTGGCTGAAGCTGGCCCGCAGGTTCATGTTGGTGACGATCTGAAACACCGTGCTCACCGCGGGCATCACATCCAGCTGGCTGATCAGCGAGTTGGTCTGCCGCCCCGCCGATCCGCCGTCCACACCCAGCAGGGTGCTCTCCATGCGGGCGCCGCCCACGATCTTGAACCGCTCCAGCAACGGCAGCTCCGCCATCGCATAGCCCGCGGGGATCTGCAGCTGCCCGTTGTAGAAGCTCGTGCCCACCGCGGGGACAAAGCGGCGCTGGAAGCTGTAATTGATGCCGTTCCGGTTGGTGGTGGTGGTGTACAGGATGTTGGTGGCGTTGAAGTAGTTGTTGGGTGTGCCGACGATGGTGGGACCCGACCATCCCGACGTGCCGTCGAACTGGAAGGTCTGCTCGGTGAACTGCCGTTGCGCCCCGTTGAAGCCGCCGCCGAACTTCACATGGCCGTCGAGGTCCGCCCATTGCTTGAACGGCAGCTTGTTGTTGAGCGAGGACCAGATCGCGTCCTCGTTGATGGTCCGGTAAAACCGCGTCGGGACGATCGGCTCCGGCAGGGAGTTGCTGAAAAAGGCGCCGGTCCCATTGGGTTGGTGGGCGTAATTGAACATGCGGAGGTCCGGCTCATCCTGGGAGGTGTTGGCGATGCTGATCAGCCAGTCCGTCTCCATCTCGTGAAGCCGCTCGAAGCGGTCTGTTCCCTGGATCTGGAACGCGTGGATCTGCCGCTGGGTCCATTGCAGCAGGTTGGCATCCACCACCTGCTCCACGTTTTCCACCTCACCGCGCTGCAGGCGGGCGAGGTCCTCACCGCTCTGATTCCAGTAGAAGGTGAAGGCCAGGGTGTGGTCCTCGGGCACGAGCTCGTACGCCAGGGACACGACGCTGGCCCACTGCACCTCCATCAGGCTGGAGACGTCGGTGAACTCGCGAAGCGGCACAACGCCCTGCGAGGTGTACCGGTAGCGGTTCTGGACGCCGTCGTCGTAGAAGAACCAACGGCGGCGGTACACGCCGCTGACGAAGTACCCGAAGTCATGGCCATTCAGGTCCAGGGTCTCGCCCACCGAGAAGGTTCCGCCGTAGTTTGGGGGCGGCGCGGATCCCGGGGTCCCGCCGAAGCTGTAGTCCGGAAAGGATCCCAAGGACGATTGAACCTTGTCGGCCTGGGCCGCGCGGGCGGCGGCCTGTTCGGGGGTCTCGTTGGCCGGGGCGTTTCGGGGTGCCTGAAGGGTCTGACCGGTCTGTCCCTCCAATTGGGACGGCATCGCACGGTTCTTGAGTCCGAAGCCCGCCCAGTCGAACTCGCTCCCCGGATAGGAGAGGAAGTTGCTGTTGAAGGTGGACTGCGTGTTGTACTCGAGGCCGACCTCGAAGCTGAGAATGAAGCGGTCCGGGAAGGACTTGGTCTTCAGGTTCGCCAGGCCGCCGGCAAACCCGCCGGGAAGGTCCGGGGTGAAGGTCTTGTTCACCGAAATCTCCTGGATCATTGCCGCAGGGATGATGTCCAGCGGCGCCCCCACCCGATAGGGATCGGCCGTGGGGATGAGGGCACCGTTGAGCTGGGTGAGATTGTAACGGTCACTCAGGCCGCGGATGACCGCGAACTTGCCGTCCACAACCGTGGTCCCCGGCAGTTTGGCGATCACCTGTGCGGCGTCGGTGACCCCGAGGCGTCGGAATTGTTCCGATCCGATGGCATCGAGGAACGAGGCCGAGGATTGTCGCTGCTCCAAGATCTCGATAGTCTGGTCCTGGAAGGTCTCGGCAGTGACCTCATACTCCTCGAGCTCGTAGAACTCCGGCCGGAGGGTGCCGTCGAGGGAGGTCGCCAGTCCCGGCGCCACGCGCACCCCGGAGGTGCTGGCGGAGGCAAACCCCGACTTGCTGAAACGCACCGTCTGGTCGCCCGGGGGCACCCCCTCGAGACGGTAGCGCCCCTGAAGATCGGTCGTCGCCGCGAGCAGGGTGCCCCGGACGGTCACGATGACACCCGGGATGGGACGCCCGTCCCATCCGTTGACGACCAGTCCGGCGAGGGACCCGGGGTCGGTCTGCGCGGCGCCACTCCCGGCGAGCAGGACCAGCAGCAGCCAGCAGAGGCCGCGCAGGCACGGCTGCGGAATGGGCGGGAACCTGGGCACCTCGGTCCGGGGGAGGGCGGTCATGGCCTCGGGGTTTGGGTCGCTCTATGAGCGCCGTCCCGCCGTGCGGGCCACCTGTTCCACGCGCTCCAGGTAACGCTGCACATTGTCCCGGGGCGTGATTTTTTGGGCCTTTCTCAGCAGTTCGAGGGCACTGTCGTATTTCCGTGAAGCGACCAGCAGTTGCGCCTGCTTCAGCAGGGCCTCCGCCTCGAACCCCTCGATCTTCCCGGCGGTTTCATAGCGCATTCGGGCCCGGTCGGGCTCCCCGGTCCGGGAATAGACGTCCCCCGCCATCAGCAGTGCCTCGCCATCGAGCGGGTTGCGGGTGGCGACATCATCCAGGATGGCCAGCGCCTCGTCCGTACGCTCCTGGTTCAGGGCCAGGCGGGCGGACAGCTTGAGCCATTTCAACTCCTCGGGTCCGGTCAGGGCTCCGCCTGCGGCCGCTTTGATCCTGGCCAGCAGTTCTGCGGATTCCTTCCACGCACCACGGGCCGCGAGGATCTCGGCGGCCCGGAGCGACTTCGACAACTGGGCTCCCGGATCCTTTTCAACCGCCTCGAGGTAGGCCGCGAGCGCGAGGTCCCGGGCGTCCTGGGTCATGTAGAGATCCCCCAGGAGCAGCAACTGGGCCGCCGTGGCCTTGTCCAGCCGCCGGAGCATTTCGAGGGAGAGCGCGGCGCGGGCGGGCTGGTCCTTTTGGATCAGCACGTTTGCCTGCAACGCCCACAGGGCCTCGCGGTCCGGATGTTCCTGGAGCACTTCATCAAGGAGCGCGAGCGCCTGATCGAAACCGCCCAGGGCAATGGCGCTTTTGACCAGCCCCAGCTTGAATTCGATGTTGTCGGGTTCCAGCACCAGCGCCTGCTGGTAGGCGCCCTGGGCGGAGGCGTGGCGGCCCTGGTTGAGGTAGGCGAATCCCAGCAGCCCGTAGAGCCGCGGATCGGCGCCGCCCAGCGCGACGGTGCGCGTTAATGGCCGGACGGCCTCGTCGTACTGGCCCGCCCGCAGGAGGGCAAAACCGAGGTTTTTCTGGGCGCGGAGGAAGTCGGGGAACTTCTCCGTGGCCACGGTGAAGGACCGGATGGCGTTGGTAAGGTCATCGGTCTGGAAATGGACGTTGCCGAGGACGAAGTCGAACTGGGCGCTGGCGCCGGGCTTTGCGCGGTCCTGCAGCAGCTTGAGTGCGGCTGCGGGATCGGTTTGCAGCACGGGGACCAGCTTGTCCCGGTAGAACGCCTGTTCCTCCGGCGTCATGCGGGGCTCGACATCCGGCTTCATGCCATAGGTGCCGAGCAGCCGTTTCTGAAATTCGGGATCGTTCCACGTTGCGGCCAGCGGGTGATCGGGAGGCACTGGCGCAAAGGCGGGTGCCGCGGCCCGGGCCGTGAAGGCGCCGAGCACGGTCACGAGGATGAGGCTTCGGGAGGTCATGGAGGTTGAAGGCGGGTCAGGCGGGCGGACGGAACCGGAAGGTCTGGCGGTTGTAGGAGCGCACCGGTTTGCCCTCGCGCAGTCCCGGGCGGAATCGCCACCGCCGGATGGCCTCGAGGGCGGGCCGCTCAAACTCGGGATGGGAGGAGCGATCCACGCGCGCCTCCTCGACCCGGCCGGATTCGTCCACGACAAAGTCCACGATCACCATGCCCTCCAGACGGGCCTTGCGCAGCTCGGTGGGGTAGGCGGGCGGCACCTGGGAAACCGGCTGCGGACGCTGCTCCAGATCCGCCCCGCCGAAAGTGTCGTCGCCTGCGGAAACTGCGGACGTGGCCGCGCGGAGGTCGCCGAATCCGGCCAGCGCGCCGCCGGATCCGACCGCGACGTCGAGGTCGGCGCTCAGCGGAATGTCCATGGGATTGTCGGCGAGTTCGGGGGGGGCCTCAGGCTCCTCCTCGTTGGGCTCCTCGGGCGGCGGCGGCGGTTCCTCCTCGGCCTCCGGCGGGGCGGGGGCGGCCACGTCGGCGCGGGTCAGCATCAGCTGACGGCTTCGCGATGCCGAGATGGCGGTGGTGAATGGCAGCACGACGAAGACGCCCAACGTCAGAAGCAGCCCCAGCAGGATGGCCGTGGGCCAGTCCCGGTGGAAGCGGGGCGGTTGGTAGACATGCCGCATGCCGCCGGGATTTCAGCCACCCTGCTCGGTGGCGATGCTGACATTCTTCGCCTTGCCCAGTTTTGCCTCGTCAATCACCCGGACGAGCACGCCCGATGGCGTGGCCTTGTCGGTCTGCACGATCACCGGGAGTGGGTCGCGGTCGCACAGCCGGGTGACGAGCGGTCGCACGCCGCCAATGCCAATCTCCTTGCCCCCATACACGACCTGCCCCTGCGCGGTGATCGCCAGGATGATGCTGTTCTTGTCGAGTCGTGATGCCGAGGCGGCGGACGGTTTGTCCACCTCGACGCCCGACTCCTCCACAAAGGTCGTGGTGACGATGAAGAAGATGAGCAGGATGAACACCATGTCGATGAGCGGCGACATGTTGATCTCGGAGCCCTCCTCCGCATCGGTCAGCGAGCGCCGGAACTTCATTGGGCCGGGAGCGGGTTGATCAACGGAGGAGGGGCATCCGCGATGGGCAACGGCGGGTTGGGCGTCACGGGTCCCGGTGTCGGGATCGCTTTCGGAACCTCGGCAAAATCCTTCCGGGTGAACACGCGCGTCATGCCATGCATGGAATGCACGCTTCGGAAATGACGCAGCGTGAGGCTTTCCAGCGAGGTAAGAAAGGCCACGTACTGGTTCCGGCTGCGCTTGACCAGATAGACGATGAGCATTCCGGGCAGGGCGACCAGCAGGCCCATTTCCGTGGTGATGAGGGCGGTGGAAATGCCCTGGGCCATCACGTCCACCGTCTTCCCGCCGCCCGCCGCAATGCCGCGGAAGGTGACCAGCATCCCGAGCACCGTGCCGAGCAGACCCAGCAACGGGGCCGCGGCGACGAGCACGTTCAGCGTGGTGATCCGGCGGTCCACGTCGGGAATCCGGGCGTTCATCACCTCCGCAAAACGGCTGGAAATCGCCGGCAGGGAGTTCACCCCGTCCTGGGTGTAGCGCACCACCTCCCCGACCTCCCCCTCGGCGGTGGAGGGATTCTGAACCCACTGCCGCAACTGCTCCGGTTCGACGCGGGCGAAGCGGCGCCGCTGCATGAAGAACCAGAGATGGATGCCGGTGATGTACAAGCCGGCGGCGACGAGGGCGATGGGGATCATCGTCCAGCCGCCAGCGTGCCACGAGTGCCAGATCTTGAGCAGCGGGGTCTCCATGGGGTCTTGGGGTGTCGGGTCAGGTTCGGAAGATCGAATCCTCCGGAAGCCCGTTGATGAAGCTGACGGCGGTCTGCTCCATGCTTCCGAGGATTGCCCTGGCCTTGCGGGTCAGGAAGGCATGGGCCAGGACCGCCGGGATGGCGACGTAGAGGCCGGATTCCGTGGTGATGAGCGCCTCGGAGATGCCGGAGGACATGGTGCGCGGATCGCCGGTGCCGAAGACGCTGATCATCTGGAAGGTCGCGATCATGCCCGTCACGGTCCCGAGCAGTCCCAGCAGCGGCGCGGCCGCGGCGGTGAGCCCGACGAAGGGGATCAGGGCCTCCAGTTTCGGCTTGGTGTTCAGCATGTGCTCGTACAGCACCTCCTCGACGTATTCCTTCTTCTCGTCGCTGTGCTCCACGGCTGCGACCAGGAGTTGTCCGGCGGGTCCGGGAATGGCTTGTGCGGACTTCATCGCCGCCCCGGAGTCGCCCGCCTGGACCTGCTGGATCACCGTCTGAAGCTCCCGGCTGCTGACGAGGCGCACCTTCGAGAGCTGCACCCATTTGTAGATCGTGATGACCAGGGCGGTGACTGCCAGGAGCAGGATGGGCCACATGACCACGCCGCCCTTCACGAAGTGCTCGATGGGCGTCTCCCGTATGGAGGCAATCTTGATGGCGTTGCCCATAGTGGCATCCACCGACAGCGGACCGGAACCGGTTGTCGCCAGCTGGCGGACCCCGGAGGACAGTTCGGGCGACAGCTGAAAAAGGCTGGGATCCGCCTTGTTCAACTCCTGCTGGACCAGTCCCGTGGCGTCCGACTGGTCGCTGGCGAACACTGCGACCGGGCCGACGAGGGCGACCCGCCCCTTCTCGATCTGGCCGCGCGGCCCAAGGACCGACGCTTCAAAGGTCGTGCCTCCGGCCACGTCGCGCAGGCGCGCAATCGAGGCTTCCAGCATCTCCGCCCTGCGGGCCAGCTTCTGATCGGCGTCAAGGTCGAGCGAGGCCGCGGCGGCATCCACACGATCCAGCATCGGGCGCACCCGCTCCGCCTCGATCACGTGGGTGCGGGTGCGGAAGGCCCTCGCGTATTCGGCGAGCAGGGAGTCGAGGTACTTGACCTCTTCCGATCTTGCACGGACCTGCGAGCGCAACTGATTGAGCTCCACCAACTGGTTTTCCTGGAACCGCTCCGCCTTTTGAAGGGCAGCCCGTTCCTCGATCACCTGCTGCTCCAGGGCGTTGACCTGTTGGACCAGGGGCAGTTTACCGGCCTCGATGCTCCGGCGGACTTCGGCCAGTTCGGCAAGACTCTTCTTGAGGTCCTCCTGGGTGCCGGATGCCAGGGCGTCCCAATCGGGAGTCTGCGCGACGAGGGAACACACGGCCATCAGGGCGACCAGCCCCTGAGCCGGGAGCAAGGCCCTCAGGAAAACGGGAAAGGGATGGCGTTTCATTGGACGGTGACCGGAAGACCCACGAATGCGGCCGGCTTCTGATTGCGATACATGGCCAGGGCCTCCTGAACTTTCCCGGCGATCTGCGGGTCCAGCTTCCAAGTCCATCCCGCGGCCGACGGGGTGCCGATGCCGGAGACGTCGCCGTTTGCGGAGGCGTAGAACGCCTGCCCAAGTCCCAGGTAGAGGACGTCCACCGCCACCGGTTGACCGGCGGCATTGGGTCGCTTTTCGTTGCTCACGACCACGGCGCCCTGGAATTTGTCGAGTTCGTTCAACAACGAGACAACCGTCTGGAGCCTCTCGGTCACGCCAGCCCTGGTCTCGGCGGGATCGTTTGGAAGCCGTTGGAGGATCGGTTGCACGGTTTCCAGCAAGGGCGGTGGGATCAGGGGAATGAGCTCGCGGACCTGCGCCTCCAGCCCCGCCACGAGGCTCCGTGCCCGATCCAAGGCCTGGGTCAACGCCTTCAACTCCGCCTCCGCCTGAATCCGCTCGGCGTCCGCGACCGAGCTGTTGGTGGACAGCCGCCCCGCCTGTTCCCGGACCGCCTTCAACTCCCGCTCGAACAAGGCCCGCGACTGCTCCAGCATCTCCCGGTCGGAGTCCCACTCGGTGCGGGTTCGCGAGATCAGCTGCTGGGTTTGAACCCATTGCGACAGGGTGTCACGGGCAGCCGAAAGCGGGCTTTCCGCCGCGGTCGCTGCCAAGTGCCATCCCAACAAAATCAGGACGGCCGGGAGCCGTCCGCATCCCCTGTTCACGGGATGCACGCTGGGAAGGGCAGGTTTCGCACCCGTGGCGCCTTTGTGACGATTCCGTGACGACCCGATCCGTGGCGAGATGGCCCCGTGGGGGGATCGTGTGGGATCGTTTGGGACCGTAGATTCCATCCCGGAGTTCGCGTGATTGCGGCATTGCCGTGCGGACGAGGTTGGGTTCAATCAGCGCTGCCGGCAGCAGTCGGCGTCCATGAATGCCGAACAGCAGCAGGCCCTTCTCTCCCTCGCACTCCATGCCGCCTATGCCGACGGCTCCGTCTCGGCCGAGGAGCAGGCGGAGCTCCGGCGTGTGGCGGAGCGTTATGGTTCGGTGGGGGTGTTGCCGCCAAGCGCCGACGCGGAGGTGCGGATGCAGACGGTTCGCGATCTGGCGGCCCGGCTGCGCGGTCCGTTGACCGGACTTCCGGCGTACGAGGCGGCGGTTGCGGTTTGCGAGGCGGACCATCCGTTGGTTCCTGAGGAGCAGTCGTTCCTCCAGGCGCTTCGGGCCGACCTGGGCCTGGACGAGACCTATGCGCGGGATGTGGAGCGTCAGACCGACACCTGGACGACATCGGAGATTCCCGTGGTCCCCGGTCCGACCCTGCCGCCCGTCCTGGGCGTGGCGGTTCCGGCGCGCCTTACTGCTGCTGCGGATCCCGGATTGGATCAGACGATCTTGAATCAGGCGGTTCTTGCCGGCGCCCTGGAGCTTCTGCCTTCAACGCTGGCAACGCTGGCGATCGTGCCCCTTCAGATGCGGTTGGTGTACCGGGTGGGGAAGGCTTACGGCTATGAGCTCGATCGGGGGCACATTCGCGACCTGCTTGCCACGGTCGGGGTCGGCCTGACCTCCCAGGTGGTGGAAGGGTTCTTTGGCAAGGTGGCGCGCGGCCTCCTGGGACAGGTTGCGGGGGGCATGGGCCGTGCGGTCGGCGGACAGGCTGCGAGTTCCGGTCTTTCCTTCATCACGACCTACGCCCTCGGTCAGATGGCCCGGCAATACTATGCCGGCGGCCGGACATTCAATGCGATCGAACTGCGCGGCCTGTACGACACCCTGGCCGGCCAGGCCCGCGGGTTGCAGGGGCGGTACCTGCCGCAGATCCAGTCCGAGGCGTCGCGCATGCAGGCGGGCGGACTCCCGGCCTGGCTGCGTCAGGGCTGAGGTGGGGCGACTCCGTGGGCCCGGCGGTGATTGCTGGAACCTTCAGGTCCAGCGGTTCGCCTTTTCATGATGAAATGTCCATCGGGCGCGTCCAACGGATGCCCGATAGGCCGCCCAGGCCCCGCATGCCACATGCTCGTAAACCACTGAACCCCCATGAACCCATTCCATCGCCTGCTTTGGATTTCACTCGCTCTGCCCGCCCTTCCGCTGGCTGTAAACGCCCAGGGGCGCGTTCGATGGGAAGGCAGCGGTGGCTGGGCTCAGTCTGCCGAGTTTGTGCGACGCTTCGACACCAACGCCCTCGTCACGATTGCGGGCACGATCGTTCGCCTCGAAACCTTTACGCCTGGACGCCGCATGTCGCCCGGAGTTCGTGCAGTGGTCGAGTCCCCTGCTGGGCGAATCCCTGTGCAGCTCGGGCCCCAGTGGTTCGTGGAACGGCAGGATGTCCGGCTTGGAGCTGCGGATCCCGTGGTGGTATCGGGATCAAGGGTTCCGATTGGTGAAGACTTTGTGGTGGTCGCCACCACGGTGGTGAGGGGCGATCAGACCCTTCATCTGCGCGATGAAGACGGCACGCCTTTGTGGTCCGGGGGCCCCACCCGACCGCGGACAAGTCCTCCAGCGGCGGGCCGTTGGACCCTGCAGCTCCCGGAGGGCGAAGTGTCCCGAGGAAAGACCGCATTTCGCGATCTTTGGTGCCATGCCTGCCACGTGGTGCGGGGACACGAATCGGAGTTTCCCGCCCCCTACGCGCAACCACCGGTTCCCGTGGTCCTGGGGCTGGAATCGCGAACGCCAGGTCGGATGGATCTCGTGAACTCCCTCATCAATCCATCGCACCGAATCGAACCCGGTTTCCAGAAGGAGCTGGTCCGCACCGGTCAGTTTTCCCGAATGGGGGATTACAATGAAACCATGACGCTGCAGCAGTTGAGCGACCTCGTGGCCTTCCTCGAATCGCTTCCACGCTGAACGACTCCCACGTTCCACTGCCCGCGGTTCCCGCATTACTGAAATGAGATCCAACGTCGTTCCCGTCATCAGGACCGTCTGGCCCCGGAGAATTGAGGGCCACCGTCCGCCCCGGGCTCCCTGTTGGTATCTCGCAGGAATCATTGCAGCCCGCATGGCGGTGGCCACCCTGACTGGACAGGGGGTGTGGGACGACCGGTTCGGACCCGTGGGCGTTTCCGGCACGGTCGGCGTGGTGGCCGTCGGTACTGACGACGTGTTCGTCGGAGGCGATTTCGGCGCCGCGGGAGGGGTCCACTTGAGTCACATCGCCCGGTGGAACGGGCGCAAGTGGTCCGCGCTTGGCAGCGGGGTGAATTCCAACGTCCTGGCCATCGCAGTGAGCGGCACCAACGTCTACGTCGGCGGGCGGTTCACCATGGCCGGTGGCATCCCGGCCAGGCGTATCGCCCTCTGGGACGGGCAGTCGTGGACGCCCGTGGGCGGTGGATTCGATGATGAGGTTCGCGCGCTTGCCCTCCTGGGGGACGATCTTTATGCCGGGGGGTCCTTTACGCGGGCCGGGGGTGCCGCCATTGCGCGGATCGCCCGATGGAACGGCAGCGACTGGTCCGCAGTGGGCGATCCCCTGAGCCAGAACGTCAACGCCCTCGTCGTCAGCGGCGCGGATCTGTACGCAGGCGGTTTCTTTCAATTTGCGGGAAACCTCGAGGTCAACCAGATCGCGCGCTGGGACGGTACCAAGTGGTCGGCATTGGCCGGGGGATTTCCCAACAACGGGTCGGTACGCGCGCTCGCAGCGGACGGGGACGCCCTGTACGTCGCGGGCGCGTT
The DNA here is from genome assembly GCA_019634635.1 of Verrucomicrobiia bacterium. Classification (NCBI taxonomy): domain Bacteria; kingdom Pseudomonadati; phylum Verrucomicrobiota; class Verrucomicrobiia; species Verrucomicrobiia bacterium. Next base: position 2,035 of record JAHCBB010000037.1, on the reverse strand, counting down.
TGCCCGGGCAGGCGGTATCGCGGCGCGAAACGTTGCCCGGTGGAACGGCAGCGGCTGGTCCGCGTTGGGGGAAGGCATCCCGGGGGAGGTATTCACGGTGGCGGCCCGTGGTGCCGACGTGCTTGCCGGGGGCGATTTCGCCGAGGCGGGCGGCGTGGCGGCGCGCGGCATCGCGCGTTGGGATGGCACCCGCTGGTCGGCACTGGGCGCGGGTATCGAAGATGGCGCGGGCCGGGCCATCGGGTTCCGGGGCCCGGAGGTGTTCGTCGGCGGCAACTTTTCAACCGCGGGAGGCATCCAGACGTTCAACGTGGCCCGCTGGCGGGATGACCGGTGGCTGTCCCTTGGCAACGGGTTCAACGACGCCGTCTTCGCAGTGGCGACGAGTGGAACCAATTACTACGTGGCGGGGAATTTCGACAGCGCGGCCGGGGTCCCGGCGGGCCGGATTGCCCGGTGGAACGGCCGGAGCTGGTCTTCACTCGCCTCCGGCGTCAACGCTGCGGTCCGTGCCGTCGCCGCTCGGGACGGCACCGTCTATGCCGGCGGCGACTTCACCTCCGCCGGGACGACTGCGGCCTTGCATGTCGCGCGCTGGGACGGCGCCACCTGGGCGCCGTTGGGCCCGGGACTGGACGCCACGGTTCGGGCGCTTGCCGTGGGCCAGTCCGGGGAGTTATTCGCCGGTGGCGACTTCACCAATGCCGGCCCGGTGGCAGCGCATGGCATCGCTCGTTGGGATGGAGCCGCGTGGTCCGCACTCGCCGGAGGGCTCAACGGGCCGGTTCGCGCCCTCGCGATCGGCGACACCCACGTATACGCCGCCGGCTCCTTCTCCGTGGCGGGGTCGGTCGTCTCCGTCGGGGTGATGCGCTGGAACGGATCCGAATGGAGTGCCATGGGAGGTGCCGGCCTCAACGGATCGGCATTCGCCCTTGCGGTGCGTGGCAGCGATGTGTTTGTGGGTGGCTCGTTTTCGATGGCCGGGGGCATCCCTGCCAATGCCATCGCCCGCTGGGACGGCAACGCCTGGTCCGCACTGGGAACCGGGTTGAACAACCCGGTCTTTGCGCTCGCGATGGAGGACGGGGTGCTTCATGCCGGTGGTGCCTTCACGTCGGCCGGTGGCCGGGCCGCCCGGTTCATCGCGCGATGGGATGGGTTGGACTGGTCGGACCTCGGTTCCGGTTTGGACAGCTGGGTCATGGCGCTGGCCCGACGGGGGCCGGACCTTCTCGTGGGCGGGGTGTTCGGGGAGTCCGGAGGCCACCTTGCGAACCAATTCACCCTCTGGCACAGCGGCGAGACGGTCGCACCTCGCATCACGCGGTTCGTGGTCGAGGGATCCGACGCCCGGGTGGAGTTCACCACCGTTCCGGGTCAGAACTACGCAGCAGCCGCGACCGGGTCACTGGGGAAAGAGGATTGGAGGGTTTTTGCCGGCAACATGCCGGGAGACGGGACCATCCATTCGGTACGGCACCCGGGAGGGGTGGGGCCACCCGCCGGATTTTACGGGGTTTCCAGCATGATTCCGCCCTGGGATGGCTTTGATTGATGGGGGGCGGAGGGATCGTTGACTCCGTGTTGGCCGGCCTCCTGGCACAGGTTGCTGGGCATGGCCCGTGCCCGCTGATGACAACAGGACCACCCGCCCCGGTTCCTGAGCTGGTCCTCGCTCGCAGACCAGAAGGTGGTCGTGATTGTCCACGCGGGTGAGCGCACACACGTCCAGTGCGAAGGATTCCGGAAGCCCCGGCGCCTGCCGCAGGATGCCACCCATCCGCCACAACTCCCACAGAGTTCTGACCCCGCGCAAACCGAGCCCGTCTTACCTCAAAGTGTCAAATGTTTAGGTGCGTCCCCATTGCTCCCGATGCCGGGCGCACGCAGGGGGAATTGATCATCAGGGACCAAATGCGTCCGTTATGCCGGTGACGAGCGCGGCCAACTCGCCGACACGCATTCGTGCCCGTCGCAAGCTGGGGGCCCGCTCCGCGGCCCGGTTGATCGACCAGGCATTGCGAACAAAATC
>JAHCBB010000036.1 GCA_019634635.1 Verrucomicrobiia bacterium | reverse complement strand
TCCATTGCCGGTCAGACCAAAGTCCGGGTCGTCGGTATAGGTGGTCATGACGACCGTGAAGGCTTGTGGAATGCCGACATTGTTCATCAGGCCACTGGCGGCGATGCAGTTGGTCCCATCGAAGTACACCCCCGGAGCGCCCCGAAGCGCGTTGGTTCTGTAGACCGGTGGAATGTTCGGGATGAGTGTCGGCAGCAGGGTGTTCGGGGCACGCACCAGTGGACCGATCGTCGGTGTCCAGGAGGAGACGGGGGAATTGTGAGGCAGGTTTTTGAGGTCCACCTCGGGGCGCAGCCACAGCTTGGTGGCGGGACTAGCCGCAATGTCGAAGAAGGGAACGCCCCGGACCGTGACGGTGCTCGTCGGTGTCGCCTCCGATCCGAGGAACGCCCTGGCCTTGATCGTCCTGGCGCCAACGATGCTGAACGGGCCGTTGTAGAGGGTTGAGGTGGGACCCGGGTCGCTCCCATCAAGAGTGTAGCGGATCGTTCCCTTGCCGGAGTTGACGATGCGCACTTCCTGGGCGGCCTCAATCATCTCGCGCCGGGTCAGGATGGTCGGTTGAACGAGACCGCCGCCCGCCGGTTCGAGGATGAGGATGGCCCAGAGATCGAATGAGGGGATCTGAATCTGGGTGAGACGCACATCGGCCATCGCCGTTGTGGTGGCATCCACCGCAAGGGTTGAGAAATTTTTCGTGGACCGGGCGGTGTCGTGAACCGTGGCGCTGTACGGGCGCATCGTGTAGAGCGTCTTCTTGATGGGTGTCCCGAAGAAGGCGTCCGGATTCAGCGATATGGTGAACGGGGCGGTGTTGGCGGGATCCTTGCGGATGATGTGGATCACCACGGGATCCTGAGGGCCGCCCTTGGCCCGGATGAACAAGCTGGCCGAGGGGTTGTTTTCAATGAAGACCGGCTGCGCCTGATACCTCAGGTCGGCGCGAACCGTCTGGAACAGTCCTGCGTCCTCGTAGCCATCGAGGTAGTGGCTCATCGCCTTGACGAAACCGAAGATGGGCGAGAAGTCCTGCTGGGTGCCGTAGAACCGCCCCGCGCTTGGCACGGTGTAATCCTCCGGGATGACGTATACATCCCACGGCACAAGGCCGTGACCTCCCGCTGCGAAACAGGAGGCGGCAAACCGCCGGTATTCCGGGATCAGGTAGGAACTGTCGTAGGTCAGGGCCATCGGCTTGTTGTCGGTTGCCGCCTGGGTGACAAAGGTGTCGTAGATCGCCCCGGGATCGGTGGTCGTGAACTCACGCAGAAAGATATCATGGCGGTCTTCAATGACCTTGGGGCTGCTGCGAGTGTTGGCCGAGAAGGCAATCCGGCGTTGGAAGTGGTTGGTGATGGCGTGATGGACGACCGTGTAGAATTCCAGGGTGTTGGCGGTCTGGAATTGAATGTAGGCATTTTTGAGGACCGACGAGCCGACGCTGATCATGCGGATCGGGTCCTGGCCGTTGTTCCTGAGATAGTCCCGGTAACTGAAGCTGTTCACACTGGTCACACCGGCACCGGTCAGCTCGGCCGGGGTCAAGTTCGTGGCGAGGTAGGTGCGGAAGCCCGTGTTGCAGACGTCACAGTAGCATCCGCCATTGCTCAGGAAGCCGATGTTCATGTCCACGTCATCCATCTGGATGGACTGGACGACGGCAGGGTTCTTGCTGATGAGGGATCGCACATGGTCAATCCAGATCGAGCGAAAGTCCGTCCGGCGGGCGCATCCAGAGTATTTGCCGGAGAGCAGGTAGTCCGCGCGTCCGGCGGGCGCGTTATTGATGTTCTTGATGCGGCCGATGTTGTACGTCGCATTGTGGGGCTCCTGGGAGGCGAGGTCCGGCAGATTCGGGTTCACCGTGAGGCTGATGGTCATGCCGCGTTGCTGGGCCTCCGTGAGCATCTGATTGTCAAACGCACGGTACCAGTAGGTCCATTCCATGCGGTTCGCGAAGAAGGCATCGGCCGCACCAAAAGTGTCGAGATCCAGAAGCGCGCTCGTCCCGTTGACCGTATAGGTCATCTGGTAGGTCGGCTTCCGGCGGTACACCCGGGAGGAAAGGATGATGTCGGATCGCTTCCAGTGGGTGGAGAGGGGCAGGGAGGTGCGCATCACGTCATTCACCGTTTGAACGGGTCCTGCGACCGGCGGTTCGCCCGGTGCGGGCGTTTCGGAGGCCACCACAAGGAACTGGGAGCTGGTGCTCCTTGGCGGCAGGCCGTTGTCGGTGACCCGGAACTCGACGACGTGCGTTGACGGAAACTCCGAGGCGTCGGGAGACCATTGCACGCGGCCCGTTGGAGAGATGGTCAATCCGGTGGGTCCCGAGATTTTTTCCCAGGTCAGCACGTTGGGCGGCAGATCCGGATCACTCGCGGTCAACTGGTGGTTCAAAGGGGTCTCCTGATCCACGTCGAGTGCCGGAACGGCTGGCACGACCGGCGCTTCATTGGTCTCACGAACGTGGACGACGATCTCGTTGGTCGCGCTGCGCGCAGGCAGGCCGTCATCGGTCGCCTTGACGAGGATCGCAGCGGTGGTGCCGCCATGGGTCTCCGAGGGAGTCCAGGTCAATATACCCGACGGCGTCACCTGGACGCCTGCGGGCCCGGAAAGCAGGGTGTGGATCAACAGGGCCCTGGGGGTTTCCACATCCGTGGCGCTGATGTCCACCGAGAGCAGTTCATGCTCGTTCACTTCCAGCGCCGGAAGGATGGGGAACACGGGATCGTGGCGGTTTCCAGGCAGCGACTCAATCGAGATGTAGTCAAACGTGATGGAGGACTGGCTGACGATGGGACCCGTACGCACGAACTCCAGGGTGTTGGGGCCTTCTGAGATTCCCGCGTTGGGGTTGTTCAGGGTCAGGACCACGTTGGACCGGGATGACAGCCGGTCGGAGAACAACACCGTTTCCGATCCGGTCGCGTTGCGCATGCGGACCACGATGTCGTGATCTCCAAAGCCGACGCTGGTCCCGTTCACGGTCTGGGTGGCGGACTGGAATTCAAATCGGATCTCCAGCCGTCCGTCCGGTGTCGCCTGGCCGGGCGGCAGGACAAAGTGCAGGCGGTTGGTCCGGTCTCCCTGGGTCAGGGCTCCCTCCCAGGCCTTGAACGGTTCATCGAACGGCACGGACAGGGGAGCCGTCAGCCGGTTGAATCCTGCAGGATAGATGCCGGCGAGATAGTGATCATCGTCAGCGGTCGGATTGGTGGCGGCGTCGTAGGCGGGGTCGTTGGGGAGGCGGGTGACCAGGCCGGGCGCCAAATCATTCTTGTTGTTCTGTGACGAAAATTCGGAGTTTCCGGCGCCCGTCGCGTCGTCAACGCCCACAAGCCACACGGTACGGCTGAAGGGCACCTGGATCTGGAAGGAAACCGTGTCCGCCAATGGTGGCTGCCCGTTGTCGGTGACCTGGATGGTGACCGGATGCGAGGCGCCGCCCTGCCCCACAGAAGGGATCCAAGTGACCAGACCCGCTGCCGATACGGACAACCCTTCAGGCCCGGCCACCAAGGAGTAGGCGAGCAGATTCTGCGGGAGATCCGGATCGGTTGCGGTGACCTGAAATGCGAGGGGTGAAAGCGGCAACACGTGGGGATCCGAGATCGGCTGAAATACCGGGGGTTCGTTGACCTCGGAAACGACCACCTCGAAGGTGAGCGTGTTGCTCAGGGGCGGCTCGCTGTTGTCGGAGACCGCGACGGTGACGCTGTGCGCTGACGGACCCTGCACCTCTGTCGGGGTCCAGCGCATCAGGCCGGAAGCGGCAACCGTCAGGCCGGCCGGTCCGTTCACGAGGGAGTAGGAAAGGCCGCCTGACGGCTGACCGGCAACCGTTGCTGTCAAGGTCAGCTCCAGTAGATCGCCCTCGGCGACTGAAGGAGTCGCCACCGGATCAAACTGTGGGGGCACGTTGGCCTCGAGAACATTCAAAGTGAACGAGAGGCTGTCGCTGAGGGGTGGTTCGCCATTGTCGGTGACGCTCACGGTGACTACATGGGAGCCGGGCCCTTGTGCTTCGGTCGGGGTCCAGCGCAGCAGGCCGTCGGGATTGACCGTCAGGCCCCCGGGCCCGCTCTCAAGGGAAAAGGTCAGATCGTTTGGGGGCAGGTCCGGATCCGACGCCGTGAGGGTGATCTCCAGCAGCTCGTCCTCGGGTATGGAACGATCGGCGACCGGATGGAGCACGGGCGATCGGTTGACCTCCAGAACGTCCAATGTGAACGAGTGGCTGGCACTGAGGGGCGGTTCACCATTGTCGGTGACGCTCACGGTGACTACATGGGTGCCGGGCCCTTGTGCTTCGGTCGGGGTCCAGCGCAGCAGGCCGGTGGGACTGACCGTCAGGCCCGCGGGCCCGCTCTCAAGGGAAAAGGTCAGGTCGTTTGGGGGCAGGTCCGGATCCGACGCCGTGAGGGTGATCTCCAGCAGCTCGTCCTCGGGTATGGAACGATCGGCGACCGGATGGAGCACGGGCGACCGGTTGACCTCCAGAACGTCCAATGTGAACGAGTGGCTGGCACTGAGGGGCGGTTCGCCATTGTCGGTGACGCTCACGGTGACTACATGGGTGCCGGGCCCTTGTGCTTCGGTCGGGGTCCAGCGCAGCAGGCCGTCGGGACTGACCGTCAGGCCCGCGGGCCCGCTCTCAAGGGAAAAGGTCAGGTCGTTGGGGGGCAGGTCCGGATCCGACGCCGTGAGGGTGATCTCCAGCGGCTCTTCCTCGGGTATGGAACGATCGGCCACCGGATGGAGTACGGGCGAACGGTTGACTTCCAGAACCTCCAAAGTGAACGAGAGGCTGTCGCTGAGGGGCGGTTCGCCATTGTCGGTGACGCTCACGGTGACTACATGGGTGCCGGGCTCTTGTGCTTCGGTCGGGGTCCAGCGCAGCAGGCCGTCGGGACTGACCGTCAGGCCCGCGGGCCCGCTCTCAAGGGAAAAGTTCAGATCGTTGGGGGGCAGGTCCGGATCCGACGCCGTGAGGGTGATCTCCAGAGGTTCTTCCTTGGGTATGGAACGATCGGCCACCGGATGGAGCACGGGCGACCGGTTGACCTCCAGAACGTCCAATGTGAACGAGTGGCTGGCACTAAGTGGCGGTTCGCCATTGTCGGTGACGCTCACGGTGACTACATGGGTGCCGGGCCCTTGTGCTTCGGTCGGGGTCCAGCGCAGCAGGCCGTCGGGACTGACCGTCAGGCCCGCGGGCCCGCTCTCAAGGGAAAAGGTCAGGTCGTTGGGGGGCAGGTCCGGATCCGACGCCGTGAGGGTAATTTCCAGCAAGGCCCCCTCTGCGATGGAACGATCGCCAACCGGATCGAACTGCGGCGGCAAATTGACTTCGAACACCTCCACGGAGAACGAAAGAGTGGCACTGAGGGGAGGGGCACCGCCGTCGGTAACGGCGACGGTCACGAGGTGGGACGCGGGCCCCTGTGTTTCGGCAGGAATCCATCGCAGAAGTCCGGACGAACTGACCGTCATGCCGTCCGGTCCGCTGACCAGCGACCATGCAAGGGGCGTCGCAGACGGCCCTGCGCCCGCTGCCGTGAGGGCCAGTTCGAACCACTCGAGTTCCGGTGTCGCCTGGGGCGGGACTTCGGTCGGCACCGGCGGCATGCTGCTGATGGCTGGCGCGGATTCGACACGGACGTAGGCAAATCCGATGGAGTAGGAGTGCCCGGTGACCAGGGGGCTCGTCCGCACAAACTCCACGGTATTGGGACCGGCTGTGGCGCCGATCGTGGACGTCTCGATCTCCATGGAGACGGTGAGCGGTTCGGAAACGGTCCGTGCGTCAAGGACGGTTTCCACCCCGACGCCGTTCCTGAAACGGGTGACGATATCGTGGAATCCAAAGCCCTGGCGGACGTCGCCGATGTTGTGAAATGCAGCCGGGTAGCGGACCTCCAGCCGGATTCTGGAGCCCGCTGCGACCTGCTCTGGCGAGAGCACGAAGTGGAGGCGGTTCGTTCGATCCCCGGCACTCAGGGAGCCTTCCCATGCGGACCACGGTTCGTCGAAATAAACGGAGAGCGGGGCATCGAGTCCATTGAATCCGACCGGGTAATGGCCCGCCGTATAGTAGTCATCATCCTGCGAGGGATTGGCCCCGGGTTGATGCTCCGGATCTCCCGGCACCCGGGTGACCAGACCAGGAGCAGGGTTGCCCTTGCTTTGGGGGGAAAACTCGGAGTTTCTCGAGGTGGTGGTGGGGGCGTAGGTCCCGATCTGCCACAGCAGCCGATCCGCCGTGGCGAGGCCTGGCACCACGATCGAAAAGGAATTGGTGGCGCTGAGCGGGGGCTCGCCATCATCCGTGACCCGGGTGCTGACGGGGTACGTGATGGCGAACGGCGCCTCCGGCGGCGTCCACGTGAGCAGCCCGCCCGGAGTTACGGTCAGGCCTGCGGGCCCGCTCAACAGGGCATGGACCAGGCTCTCGGGTGCCGTCTCCGCGTCGCTGCCGCCAAGCTGCAGTTCGAACGGATGAAGCGCCGTCGCCAGCTGAGGCGGGACCGGGGAAAGCTGCGGTGGCGTATTTGCGGATACCGGCTGGGATTCGATGCGGACGTAAGCAATACCGATCGAGTGCGAGTGTCCGGTCAAGGACGGAGGGCCGGTCCGCACCAGCTCAAACGTGTTGGGCCCGGCCGTGGCGCCAATGTCCGCCGGATCCACGTCCATGACCACTGTGGTGGGCTCCGTGACGGTCCGCGAATCCAGGACGACGGCCGCCCCGGAGCCATTTCGGAATCGGGTGACGATGTCGTGGAGTCCGAAGCCCTGCCGGACGTCTCCGATGAAATGAAACGCGGCCGGGTATCGAACCTCCATCCGGAGGCGCGAGCCCGGCGCCACCTGGTCGGGGCTGAGGACGAAGTGGAGCCGGTTGGTGCGATCCCCGGCGGTGAGGGAGCTCTCCCATGCCGACCATGGTTCATCGAACATCACCGAGATCGGCCCAGCCAGCTGGTTGAATCCCGCCGGGTAGAACCCCGCCGTGTAGTGGTCGTCGTCCAGCGGCGTGACGGCATCCGGCACGAACGCCGGATCCCCGGGAACCCGGGTGACGTAGCCGGGTGGGGGGTCGTTCTTGTTATTCTGGCCCGGAAATTCGGAGTTTCGCGCCGTGGTGGCCGGCGCATAAGTTCCGATCTGCCACAGCAGCCTGTCGGCGGCGAATCCGGCATACCCCGGAAGGACGGACCCAACGAAATACGCCAGCCAAAGTAGGTTGGGAGTCTTCACGCGGTGGATTGAAACATCGCCCACCATCATTCCTGCAAGGAGAAATCAAGATGTTTTTGCGTGTGCTCGCTTCGGATTCAAGCGGCCGCGGCTGCGCCATCCTCGGCACGGCGGCGCGGGAATTTCCGGCGAAAGCGTGCGTCGCATGGGGATCATCCCGACCCGGTGTCCCCGCGCGGACCCGCGACGTACCGTCAGGTGCGGGGCTCGGGCGCTGCCGACTGCGGCGCGGTTCCCGTTTCCACCTGAATCGTCTGGGTCGGGAACGCGAAGCGGAGGCCCTCCGCATCGAACCGTTCCTTGATGGTCAGATTGACCCGCTGATAGATCCTTGTGTACTCACGGTAGTCGGTGGTCTTGCACCAGTACACGGCGGCGAGGTTGAGGAAGTAATCGCCGAATTTATTAAAGTGAACGATGAAGTCGTGCGTTCCGGGATCGTTGCGCAGGATCTCCTCCAGCAGTTCCGCAGCGCGCTGCATCCGCGGCGCCGGGGTGTCGTAGGTGAGGCCGATTGAGAAGAGGGTGCGGATGTTCGGGCGGCGTGTGATGTTGACGATCCGGGAGTTGCCCACCTCCTTGTTCGGCACCGTTAGGAGGAAGCCGTCCAGGGTGCGCAGTCGGGTGGAGCGGAGCCCCATCTCCTCCACGACGCCATCCGCCTCCCCGATCTGGACCCGTTCGCCGATTTTGAAGGGTTTGTCGAGGAACACGGCCACGGCGCCGAAGAGGTTGCCCACGGTGTCCTGCGCCGCCAAGCCCAGCGCAAGGCCGAGCACCGAGACCGACGCGAGGGCCGTGCGGATGTCAAAGCCGAGGTGTCCCATCAGCGTGAAGCCCGCCACGATGGTGATGATGATCTTCGCCGCCTTGGCCACCAGTCGGAGAAAGTGATCGTTGAAGGCGCGGTCGCCATCGTCCGGCAGTTTCCTGCGCCACACCACCGCCGCGGCATCCACGGCGCGCAACACGACCAGAACGATGGAGACCGCCACAGCAACCAGCGTGAGCCTCGAGAACCAGAACTCGAGGCCCTCGGGCCAGTCAAACAACTGGAGCCCGATGTTCAGCAGCAGCACAAACGCCACCACCTTCACCGGGCCGTCCACCAGCCCGATCAGAATGTCGTCCCATTCGGTCGCCGTCTTTTCGGCAAGGCGCTTGAGTCTCGTGTGGATCACCCAGTCGAGCCAGCGGGAGACCTGGAGGGCGATGATCACGTAGAGGATCGTGGCGAGATACTGCCAGAGCGGCCGGTGGAGCAGTTGGGTTTGAAGGAACTCGACCCGGTCGAGACCGAACGTGAGGAGTGACCGGTTCTCCTGGACGAAGGCCTTTGGGGGATCCGCAAGGTGCAGGCTGCGCGTGAGCAGCGAGGGTTCGGAGCCCGGGGCGTTGGTCCCGGACGCGTCCCCGGGCGCCTGCGCCGTCACCGCCCAAACGAGCGTGGTGGCGAGCAGCAGGATCCAGAGCCGGAGCCAGTAATCGGGGCGGAGGAGGTGCTTCATCTCAATGGCGGCCCCAAGACTGGACCGCGGCCGCTGGCTGTGGCAAGCGAAGCAGTCCCCGGATCATCCGCTGCGGTGTCTGCCATCGGGGCACCGTCTCGTGGGCGCCGGCGCCGCCGCAATTCGATCTGCTGCCGCCCCGGGGTTGGGTGCCTGAGTCTGGGATGAGCATGAAATGTCCGGGTGGGCGTTGACGCGATCTTCGTCATTCAGGCGTCATTGCGGCCGGGTTATGCCGCGCCTTGTAGACCTCATCACCTCCCGCGACGACGCGGTCAGAAACGCCTCGATCGCCGCGGTGTGTCGCGACCTTGCCGCCGGGGAGTTGCTGGCGGCCGCCGCAGAGCTCGACGCCTTCCGTCGCCGTGCCGACAACCTCTATGAGCGGGTGCGGGCCCTGTTCTTCCTGTACGACCTCCATCGGTTCCACCTCCCCGCGCGCCTCCCGGCCGGGGCGGCCCCGGCGGCAATTCCCTTCCGCGGGTTCGAACAGCTGCTGCATCGGCGGTTTGAGGAGGCGATTGACACCTTCCTCGCACACCAGGTCGCCACGGGCGCGTCGGACGGCCTTTGCTCGGCCCTCGCTGCCGCCTACTACCGCCTCGGTTTTCAGACGCTGGCGGATCAGGTTCGTCGCAGCGTCCGCATGGTCCGGGGCAATCAATGGATGTTTCGAATGGGCCACCCGGTGGACCAGCCGCTGCGGGTGCGTGCCGAGCTTTTGGAGCGGGGGCCTGATGGCACCCAACCCATTCTGCGGGAGCAGACCCCGGTCCGGATGGACCTCACCCATTCCGCATGGAGCGACATCTTCTTCCTGGGAATGGATTTTCCGGAGGGGGCCCGGGTGCTCAACGTATCCGTGGATCTGGGAGTCCATGGACGGGATGCCGTGCCGCGCCCCCCGGTGAGTGCCTGGCTCCGGATCCTTGACGAGCCGGTGCTGCGACTGACCTCCGTGGATCTTGGGGCCACTGCGGATCTCACCGCGCTGGCCGAGGTGTTTGATTTTGCCCGGGATTACCTCGGACTCCTCAAGGCGGCGGTGATCGCATCGGGTCTGGTGCCTCCAGGGATTGAGGGCTCCGGTCAGTCGCTGGCCGACCTGCTGTCCCGGATGGTCGGACCCGGCCGCGGCCTTGAGATCGTCTCCTGTGTCAATGACATCCCGAAGGGATCGAGGCTTGCCGTCAGCACCAATCTCCTCGGCTGCCTGATCAGCGTCTGCATGCGGGCGACCGGACAGACCCGGGGAACGAACCTCACGGGACCGTTGACCGAGGCGGACCGCCGGATTGTGCTGGCCCGGGCCCTCCTTGGGGAGTGGTTGGGCGGCAGCGGGGGCGGCTGGCAGGACTCCGGAGGCGTCTGGCCCGGCATTAAGCTGATCACCGGGGTGGCGGCGGGTGAGGGCGACCCGGAGTTCGGAATCTCGCGGGGCCGGCTCATGCCGTCGCATCATGTGTTCACCCGGGAGGAGATCCCCGAAACGGCGCGCCGGGCGCTCATGGATTCCCTGGTCGTGGTGCACGGTGGCATGGCGCAGAACGTCGGGCCAATTCTGGAGATGGTGACCGAGAAATACCTGCTTCGCTGCGAAGCCGAATGGCGTGCACGGCACGAGGCCCTGACGGTCCTGGATGACGTCGTCGCCGCGCTCAGCCGCGGAGACATCCGGGCCGTGGCCGCCGCCACCACCCGCAATTTCCGCGAGCCAATTCAGACGATCATCCCGTGGGCATCGAACGCGTTTACCGAGCAGATCATCACCCGATGTGAGACGGCCTTTGAGGGCGACTTCTGGGGATTCTGGATGCTCGGGGGCATGTCGGGTGGGGGTATGGGCTTCATCTTCAACCCGCGGCGCAAGGGCGAGGCGCAGGAGCGTCTCCAGGCGTTGATGGTGGAGACCAAGCGCGAACTCCAGAGCGGACTGCCGTTTGCCATGGACCCCGTCGTCTTTGATTACGCGATCAATGAGGAGGGAACCTCGGCGGACCTCCTGCGGAATGGGCAGGCTCTCATGCCGCCGGGCTACTACGCGCTCATCGCCCCCGCGCTGCTCCGGCAGGGCCGTCATGAATTGACCCCGGCGCGCCGCGCGGAGTTGGACACCCTGGGTGCCGCTGCGCGGACACGTCCCGAGCTTCGGGGCCTGGTGCAAAGCCTCTTCGACGCCCTGCTGCCGCGGGGTCGTGCCGGGGATGGGACGGAGGGATCGCTGGCCGGGTGGCTCGAACGCAATGGCTTCGATCGCGCGCAGCACGAGGTTATCCGGTCCGATCTGCGTGAAGGCCGCATCGGTCTGGCACAAAACCGCCTCCGGGCGGATGCGGTCATCGAGGATGTGCAGGCCGGGGATGTTGTGGATGGAACCCGGACGGCGGCGGGCGCCGCGCGAGACCGCTTGCGGTCTCTTGGGGAGGCGGCGCTGCGGCGGGGCGAGCTCGCGGTGGTCACCCTGGCCGCCGGTGCCGGGTCGCGCTGGACCGGCGGGGCGGGAACCTGCAAGGCCTTGCATCCGTACGCACGGCTGTCCGGGCGCCACCGCACATTTCTCGAAACGCATCTGGCCAAATCGCGACAAACCTCGCGCGGGCTTGGCGTCCGGTTGCCGCACGTCATCACGACGAGCTATGCGACGCACGACCCGACCGAGGCGTTCCTCATCCGGGTGGGAAACTACGGCTACGAAGGGCCGCTGCTGCTGTCGCCGGGGCGGAGTGTCGGGTTGCGGCTGATTCCGACCGAACGCGACCTGCGGTTCCAGTGGGAGGAGATGCCCCAGCAGCTCCTGGACGTTCAGCAGCAGAAGGTGAGGGACAGTCTCCGTGCGGCGCTGATCGGCTGGGCCCGCAGCACCGGGGAGGCGGCGGACTACACGGACAACGTCCCGCTTCAGTGCCTGCACCCGGTCGGGCATTTCTTTGAGGTCCCGAACCTGTTGCGCAACGGGATGCTGGCACGGTTGCTGGCGATGCAGCCGGCGCTGCAACATCTCATGGTGCACAATATTGACACCCTGGGTGCATCGGCAGATCCGGAGGTCTTTGGGCAGCATCTTGACGGCGGCGCCTGTCTGACGTTCGAGGTCATCACCCGGCGGCTGGAAGACCGGGGCGGCGGTCTGGCCCGGGTCAATGGGCGGGTGCGGCTGGTCGAGGGGCTCGCCATGCCCCGCGAGCAGGATGAGTTCAAGCTGAGCTACTACAACTCGATGACCACGTGGGTCCATGTGGACCGCTTTCTTGCCGTGATGGGACTGACCCGCGGGGACGTGATCGCCGGGCATCAGAGCCGCATTCTGGAGGCCATCCGGGCTCTGGCGGCGCGGTTGCCCACGTATGTCACCCTCAAGGAGGTGAAAAAGCGCTGGGGCCACGGGCAGGAGGATGTGTTTCCCGTGGCGCAGTTTGAGAAACTCTGGGGCGACCTGACGGCGCTCCCGGAGATTCCGTGTCGCTTTGTAGTGGTCCCGCGGCTTCGCGGGCAGCAGCTCAAGGATCAGGCCCAGCTCGATGGATGGCTCCGGGATGGCTCGGCCGGGTACGTGGATTCGTTGTGCGATTGGGGAGCGCAGACGGCCTTGGCGTAAGGCCGCGGTCCCTGGGCGCCTCGTGATGGCCTCAAGAATTCGCCGCGACGGCCTCAATCATAGCCGTACTGGCCGCGTCCCGTGCGGGCATCAATGTACCCGGTGCGCTCCCGCCACCACTGGAAGTCGTTCCGTCCCGCCCCATCGAAGGTCCGTACGGCCGGATACTGGTAGCGCACCGGGTATTTCGACGTGCCGCTGGTCCACTTCTTGATCTCGGAATGGCCATCGGCGAAGGAGAAGCCGCAGGCCCCGTTGTGGTAGGAGGCCACGATGTCCTGCCAATTCGAGGCATCGGGGTTGTTGATGAAATACCCGTCGTTGATGGAATCCGGATGCTCGTCGAGGAACAACCAGGTCCTGGCGGCGTTGGGTACGTCGGACTGCTTGAGGAATTGTTTGCGGTCCTGGAATCCCCAATTGCGCCCGTTGATGGTCGGGTCATTGCCGATGCTGAAGCGCCCAAAGAATGCGTTCATGGCGAGGCTCCGATTGCGCTGCTTGAATCCGGCCTGCCGATTGCGGGGACTCAGGTAGCCGTCGGCCGGGCACTTGTACACCCCGATGGCGCCGCCCGTGTACTTCCCGAGGACACCGTTCAGCACCCACTCGTTGTTGGTGACGCTCCTCCACCCGGTCGCATTATCCGGATTCCAGTACATGACATTGTTGACCCAGTTGTCGAACACCCGCCGATCAATGGCCTGAATGGTTTCCGTGACGCCGTAGTTGTTGGCGACCCGGTCTTGAAAATCCCCGGAGTAGAGGTGCCATGCGAGCGTCAGTTGCTTGGTGTTGTTCAGGCAGGCAATGCCCTGCGCCTTGGACTTGGCCTTCGCCAGCGCTGGCAGGAGCATGCCGGCAAGAATGGCGATAATGGCAATCACCACCAGCAATTCAATCAGGGTGAACCCCCGACGGCGTCGGTCCGCAACCAGCGTGCCGGAATCCATGAGGTGTTTGATCATGTGCATACAGATGACGCGTGCGTGGAGGTTTGGCAAGAGGTCATTGGAGGACCAGGCTTGCGGCGGCCAGGATTCCCAGAATCCACGCCACACTCCGGACTTCGCGGCGGCGGCCGGCGGCCGCTTTCATCAGCGGCCACAGGACGAATCCGAAGGCGATGCCATGTGCGATGGAGAAGGTGAGCGGAATTCCGGCCACGGTGGCCAGTGCCGGTACCGCCTCGGTGGCGTCGTCCCAAGGGATTCTTCGGACGCCGCCAGCCAGCAGTGCGCCAACGAGAATGAGTGCAGGCGCGGTGGCGGGCGGATAGCTCCCGAAGCTCGCGACCAGCGGCGCGAGCGGCATCGCCAGGAGGAAGAGCACCCCGACCACCATGGCCGACAGGCCCCGCCGGGCCCCGATCGGCCCAGCCACGGTGCTTTCCATGTAGGCGCCGACGGCACTGGTGCCCAACAGGGGGGCCGCGACGGATCCCAGGGCATCGGCGAGCAATCCCCTCCGAAACCGGGGATCGGACGTGCCAGGCTCTTGGCCTTCGGCGGGGGCCAGAACGCCCAGGACGGCCAGCAGCGTCCCCGTGGCGTCGAACAAGATCATCAGGAACAGGACCAGCGCGCCCGGGAGAAGGCGGGCGTCCACAAGGGCCGTCCAGTCCAGCCCTAGCAGCAGCGGCGCCGGGGAGGGAGGCATTGAAACGATGGTCGCCGGCCAGTGCAGGGAGCCGAGGGTCCTGCTCGCGGTCACGGCGGTGCTGTCCGCGATCGCCGCCGGCAGGTGGGGTAGGAGCATTCGAGTTCCCGCGCCGAGGGCGAAGGTGAGGGCAATGCCGGCAATCACCGCGCTGCGAACACCCCGGGCGTGCAGCGCGACCGTGGTCACCAGGCCCGCAAGGGCCACCAGCAGGTCCGGCGACAATGGGTGGCGCGTGAAGCCCACGCCGTTCGCTGGATCCGCCACCACCACGCCGGCCGCCTTGAGCCCGAGGAAGGTGATGAAGAGACCGATGCCGGCGCCGATGGCGTGGACGAGGCTCGACGGAATCCCTCCGGCGAGCAGGCGGCGGAGTCCGGTGGCACTCACCACCAGCAGCAGGGTTGCCGCGAGCAGCGTCGTCGCAAGGGCCGCGCGCCACGGCTCCGGATAGCCCGCGGCGGCCGCGGCCGGGATGAGGGCCGTGACGAAAAAGAAATTCTCCCCCATGTACGGGGCCGCGGCGATGGGGAGGCGTCCAATGGCCCCCATGAGAAAGCAGGACACTGCGGCCGCAAGGCAGGTGGCGGTGAACGCCGCGCCGGCCGGGATTCCCGTGGTCATGCCCACCGCCTGTCCGGACAACACCGCCGGTTCGATAACGACGATGTAGGCGATGGCCAGAAAGATGGCGATCCCGCCCTGGATCTCCGTTCGGATGGATGCGGGTGATGCGTTGCCCAAGCCAGCCGTCATGGCGTGAGGGAACTTCGGGACCGGTCGGGCCTGCAAGTCTCCTTCGTGAGACCTCCACCGGGTTCTGCAAGGCTGCCAGCCGTTGGAAGTGCCGTCCGGCGGGCACCCAAGGCTCGGGGTGCCGGGGCGGCCTCAGTACACGCGCCGAAGATGGCTGGGCAGGACGTTGAGCTCGGTGCGGTATTTGGCCACGGTGCGTCGGGCGATCATGGTGCCCGACGCCACAAGCCGCGCGACCAACTCCTCGTCCGACAGCGGGGCGGACTTGTCCTCGGACGCAATCAACTCGGCGAGCACGGTCTTCACGCTCTTGTTGGAGACCTGTTCGCCTGAGGCGGTGGCGAGGCCCGAGGTGAAGAAGTACTTGAGCTCGAAAATTCCCTGGGGACACGAGAGGTATTTGCCGGCGACGGCGCGGCTCACGGTGGTTTCGTGGACGCCGACCACCTCGGCCACCTGGAGCATGGTCATGGGCCGGAGGTGCGAGACGCCGTGATCCATGAAGGCCCGCTGCCGCTTCACGATTTCCTGGGCGATGCCGAGAATGGTGCTTTGTCGCTGATGGAGGCTCTTGATGAGGAATTTCCCCGCCTTGATCTTCTCGCGGATGTACTCGCGCACCTCGGCCGAGGTTTCGGCGCGGGAAAGGAGATCCTTGTAGAGGTTGCTGATCCGCAATTGGGGCAGGTGGTCATTGACCGTAGTCACCGTGTACTCGCCGTCCGAGCCGCGGGTCACGATGACCTCAGGCACCACATACTGTTCGGGTTCGGAGGAGAAGCTGCGTCCCGGCCTGGGATCCAGCCGGGCAATGCGCCCGGCAATCGCCTGGGCCTCGCCGACGCTGACGTTCAGGTGGCGGGCAATCTCCGGGAAGCGCCGCTTCCCGAGGCAATCCATGTGATCCCGCAGTACGCGATATTCCTGGGAGCCGGCGCGGCCGGCCCGTTCCAGTTGAAGCATCAGGCACTCCCGCAGGTCGCGGGCGCCCACCCCCGGCGGCTGGAAGCCTTGGACTGTGGCCAGCGCGGCTTCCAGGTCGCCCGTCGGAATGCCGGTGGAGAACGAAAGCTCGGCGATGGACGACTGGAGGTAACCGTGGTCGTCAATGTTGCCGACGATCAGTTCAGCGACCTGCCGCTGCCGGGGGGCGAGGTCCGTGTTGCGCACCTGGTCGAGCAATTCCTCCTGAAGCGAGGTGCCTACGGTCAGGGAATCGAGCAGGAACTGGCGGCGTTCTTCATCCTCGGGGGAGGCCTTGCCGGCGCGCTGGGCGGCGCCGAAAAAATCGCGCCACTCCTGGTCCATGAGCATCAGACGCTGCATCTCGGCATCCAGCCGGTCCACCGGTTCCGACGATGCCTTCTCCGTTGCCGGGTCAAACCGGGTGTCGGGCGGCGGTTCAGCCGGGTCTGCCATGAGCGCGGGCCCCTCCCGGTCTTCCCGATCTTCGGATCCTGACTCCAACCCCGGGGCCTCCTCCAAGACTGGATTCTGCTGGAGTTCCTGCTCAACCATTGCCTTCAGCTCCAGCACGGGCGCCTGCAACAATGCCAGCGACTGCTGCAGCTGCGGCGACAACACCAGCTGCTGGGACAACCGCTGGGATAGATGAAGCCCTTGGGACACGCGCCACGATGCTACGCACAAGAGCCCGGAAAACAAGGAAGGTACGCAGGAAAAGTGCCATGCTCTCCAAGGGTCGAATTCATTCGATCCTTTCCAACGGCCCCGGCGCTTGAACACCCTGATTCAACCATGGCATGCCGGTTTACGATTCTGGGGAGCGGGAGCGGGGGCAACTGCGCCTACCTCGAATCCGGAGAGACCCGGCTGCTGATTGATGCGGGATTCAGCGCGCGCCAGATCCGGGAGCGACTGGCGTCCATCGGATGCACCCCGGAGGGGCTGACGGGCATCGTTGTCACACATGAGCACGGCGACCACATCCAGGGCCTCGGGGTTCTTGCGGGCCGGTTGCAGGTCCCGGTCTACGCCAACCGGCTCACCCGGGAAGCGATCCAGCGGCAGTTCCCCGCGGCACGGATGGCGTTTTCAGTGTTTGAGACGGGCGGAACGTTTGCGCTTGGGGGCCTTGAGGTCAGGACGTTCAGCGTTCCCCACGATGCCATGGATCCTGTGGGCCTGGTATTGGCGACGCCTGCGGGAGAGCTGGGGGTCCTTACGGACTTGGGGCATGTGACCCGACTCATCCTGGAGCGTGTCCGTTCGGTCCGCTGGCTGTTGCTGGAGGCCAATCACGACCTCAAGCTTCTGCAGAACGACTTGCGGCGCCCTTGGAGCACCAAACAGCGGATTTTGAGCCGGCACGGGCACCTTTCCAACGAGGCAGCAGCCGAAGTCGCCGCGCAGTTGGCGCCGGGACCGCTGCGAAGGATCTACCTCGGACATCTCAGCCGCGATTGCAACCGGCCCGAGTTGGCCCGCGAGGCGGTTCACCGACGCCTTTGCGGGCTGGGGGCCACGTCGGTCGAGGTGCATGAGACGTCGCAGTCGGCTCCGTGCCCGACCCTGGAACTGGCCTGAAGCGCCGCTGTTGCGCCGCGTTCTTCCGTTCAGGCCGTGCGTCGTCCGCCCATCAGGTAGTCCAGGAAGCCCACCAGGCGGGTTTTCATTTCCCGCCGCGGGACGATGGCGTCAATGAGCCCGTGCTGCTGAAGGAACTCGGAGGTTTGGAAGCCCTCGGGCAGTTCCGCCTGGGTGGTGTCCTTGATCACCCGAGGACCGGCGAAGCCGATCATGGCGCCGGGTTCGGCCAGGATGAGGTCCCCGATCGTGGCAAAACTGGCGATGACCCCGGCGTAGGTGGGGTTGGTCAGTACCGACACGTAGGGCAACCGCTGCCGGGCATGCAATGCGAGGGCGGCGCACGTTTTGGCCATCTGCATCAGACTGAACATGCCCTCGTACATGCGGGCACCGCCGCTGGTGGAGACGATGATGACCGGCAGACCCCTGCTGGTGCCTGCCTCGATGAGGCGAGTCAGCTTTTCCCCGACCACCGACCCCATCGAGCCCCCCAGGAAGCTGAAATCCATGACACCCAGGGCGACCCGGTGGGTGCCCATGGAGCCGATGCCCGTGACCACGGCGTCCTTGAGCATCGAGGACTTGTTCCGGTTCGCAGCGAGCTTGGCTTCGTAGCTGGCCGTGCCGGTGAATTTGAGGATGTCCACGGACTCCATGTGGGCATCCATCTCCTGGAACGAACAGGTCTCCACCAGGGAATGGATCCGTTCCCGGGCGCCGATCGGGAGGTGGTGGCCGCATTTCGGACACACCTTGAGGTGGTCGTCCAATTCCTTGTCATAGATCAGTGACTCGCACGAGGGACACTTGGTCCACAGCCCCTCGGGCATGTCCCGCTTTCGGGAGCGGGAGGCGATCTTGGGGCGGGACAGGAAGGTGGTGTCCGTGGACAGCGGGGGAGGCGTGACCCGTGGCTCCACCGGGTCGGTCACGACGCTCTTTCGTTTCACAGGGCGCGAGGGCATTTCACTCAAGCGCGCCTCGGGGGCCGGCAGCGCGTTGGCAGGGGTATCAAAGTCACCGGAGATTGGCCAGCGTGGGAAACACCTTGGGAAACGCGTGGAACCTCCCAAGGTTGCCGGCCCGCACCCCGGCCGGGCGGCGCGCGGCAAAAACGACCTTGCCCCGCAGAGGTCGGTTGTTACGTTGGCGTCACACGATCCGCGGTGACGGGGTCTCCTTGGGGGCCTCCGCCGGTGCTCCGGATCGGACCCTCCTCCCCGCCCCGCCATCGTGAAGATTTTCAGCGGCAGTTCGAATCCCCTGCTTGCCCGGTCCATTTGTGAAGCCATGCAGGTGCCCCTCGGACACTGCACGGTGAGCACCTTTCCGGACGGTGAGACCTTCGTGAAGATTGAGGAGAATGTGCGCGGGGAGGACGTGTACATCATCCAGTCCACCAGCCCGCCAGCCAATCATCACTGGATGGAGTTGTTCATCATGATGGATGCACTGCGCCGTGCGAGTGCGAGCCGGATCACTGCCGTGCTGCCGTTTTTTGGCTACGCGCGGCAGGACCGGAAGGATCAGCCACGGGTTCCGATCACGGCGAAGCTGGTGGCGAACCTGCTGGTGGCGGCAGGGGCGCAACGGATCCTGACGATGGACCTGCACGCCCAGCAGATTCAGGGCTTCTTCGACATTCCGGTGGACCACCTCTACGCCGCGCCGGTGATGTACGAGTACCTGCTCAGCAAGCCGCTTGAAAATCTGGTCGTGGTCAGCCCGGACGTCGGCGGCATCAAGATGGCCTACGCCTACGCCCAGCGCCTCGATGCCGAGCTCGCCATCGTGGCGAAGCGCCGCAAGAGCCCCACGGAAACCGAGGCCACCGCGGTGATTGGCGACATTGAAGGACGCAACATCCTCCTTGTGGACGATCTGACCGAGACTGCGGGCACGCTGACGAGCGCCGCCAATCTTCTGAAGTCCCGCGGTGCACGGAAAATCACCGCCTGCGTTTCCCACGCGCTGCTCAACGACCTCGGGGTGGATCGCATCAAGAATTCATCTATTGACGAGCTGATCACGACCGATACTGTCGCGCGCTCCGGTTACCCCGGAATAAACGTCACAACATTGTCGGTGGCCACGCTGCTCGGGGAGGCGATCCAACGCATTCACCGAAATTCGAGCGTCACCTCTTTGTTTGAGTTTAAGGGCGGGCGTACCAGCTAGTCCGTTCCCCCCGCCTCGATGGCGGGTGGAACGTCCCTCACGGGAGGCGGTCCATTGGCTGCCGGTTTTTGAAGCAGGCACCGGTCTTGGCGACCGGGTC
The DNA here is from genome assembly GCA_019634635.1 of Verrucomicrobiia bacterium. Lineage (NCBI taxonomy): Bacteria > Pseudomonadati > Verrucomicrobiota > Verrucomicrobiia > Verrucomicrobiia bacterium. Next base: position 28,019 of record JAHCBB010000036.1, on the reverse strand, counting down.
CACACGGGTGGGTGCCGGTTTCAGAGCACACGAGCTGGGCGCCGGCAGATACGACTTGGACATGAAATCCATCACGCTTACGGCGAGCCCCCGCTCGCAGTTCCGTCGCAAGGGTTCCCGCCGCGTCCGCGCCGGGGGCCGGATCCCCGCGGTGATCTACGGACGGCACAACCCACCTCAGACCCTCGAACTGGACGGAAAGGAGTTCGAGCATCTGGTGCATCAGGCGCACTCGGAAGTCATCCTGGTGGACCTCACCATTTCGGGCGACAACCCCCAACCCGCCCGGTTGGCCATCGTTCAGGATGTCCAGCACCACCCCCTCACCGGGGCAACCCTTCATGTGGACTTCCATGAGGTGAAGCCGGACGAATTTGTGACCATCGAAGTGCCTGTCGAGGCGATTGGGACGCCGCAAGGGGTCAAGGTCGGGGGCGGCACCCTTGAACACGTCCGTTTTCGGGTCCGCGTGCGCTGCCTCCCCAAGGACCTTCCGGACCACATTGACGTGGATGTTTCCGGACTGGAAGTCGGACAGACGCTGCACATTGGTGAGATCACGCCGGCGCCTGGAGTCCAGTTGCTCGGCGATCCCAAGATTCCGGTGTTCGCCGTGGCGGCGCCGCTCACCGCAGAGGCCGCGTCGGCCGTGGCTGCTGAGGGAGAGGCCAAGCAGCCGGAGATGATCAAGGAGAAGAAGGACGAGGCCCCCGCTGACAAGGCGGCGGCGAAAAAGAAATGACCCCGGGTCGTGCGCCGCTCCCTGGGGGTGGCCAGTCTCGACATGAAAGGCCCCGGTTTGATCGCCGGTCTTGGCAATCCGGGCTCCGAATATCGGGACACCCGGCACAACGCCGGCTTCATGCTTGCCGAACGGCTCAGCGGGGCTTGGGGTGCCATTTGGCGTCAGGAGGACAAGTTCCTTGCCAGTCTCGCGGAATGCCGGTTTGCGGACCGACGATGGCTGCTCTGTCGTCCGCAGACCTACATGAATGCCAGCGGAGAGGCGGTTCAGCGGCTTGCCGGTTTTTACCGGGTTTCGCCGGACCGGATTCTGATCCTGGTGGACGATGCCGACTTGCCCCTGGGCACGTTGCGGCTGCGTCCCGAGGGGAGCGCTGGCGGACATCACGGGCTCGAATCCGTCGAGCAGCACCTGGGCACCCGGGCGTATCCCCGGCTCCGCCTGGGCATCGCCCGGCCGCAGTTTACACGACGCGATCTGGTCGGCCATGTGCTCGGCCGGTTGTCGCCGGAAGAGGGTCCGGTGTGGGAATTGATGTTGCAACGGGCCGTCCGCCAGGTGGAATGCTGGGCCACCGAGGGAGTCTCCGTGGCAATGAACCGTTATAACGGTCCGGCTCCGGCTGGACCGGACACCTCAGCAAACGCAGAAAGGAAATCGCAGTGAAACGTTACGAAGGTCTGTTCATCCTGAATCTCGCCGGCCGAGAAGACGGCCTCGATGAGGCCGTTGAGAAGGTCAAGTCCATCCTCACCGGCGCAGGCGCCACCGTGCACACCGTGCAGAAGATGGAAAAGCGGCCGTTCGTCCGGGTGACCGACAAGAAAGTCACCGCCGGACACTACGTGAATTTCATCTTCGAGGCCTCCCCCGAGGTCATCGCCTCGATGCCGGGACGCTTCACCCTGGTGGAGGAGGTCTATCGCGTCCAGTTGAGTGCCGTGCCGAAAATGGTCCATCCCGCACCGGCGACGCTCGCAGCCGCCTGAGCCGGAATCCGTTCGCTTTCCAAAACCCGAACCCCCCAGAGATCATGGCCAGCTACAACAAGGTCATTCTGCTCGGAAATCTCACACGTGATCCCGAGTTGCGGTATACCCCCAAGGGCATGGCGGTGGCCCGCCTCGGTCTGGCGGTCAACCGGTCGTACAAGACCGAGTCGGGCGAAGCCCGTGAGGAGGTGACCTTCGTGGACATTGATGCCTGGGGAAAGCAGGCGGAGCTCATCGCCCAGTATCTCCGGAAGGGGAACCCCCTGTTCCTCGAGGGGCGTCTCAAGCTGGACCAATGGGACGACAAGAACTCCGGTCAGAAGCGAACGGCGCTGCGCGTGGTCATGGAGAACTTTCAATTTGTCGGAGGACGCGCCGATGCCCGTCCCGGCCCTGGACCGGCCGCTTCGGGGCCGGCTGCCGGTGCCGTCGCGGCAGCCCCGGGGCCGGTGGACTCCGGTCCCGAGGGCCCGGCGCCCGATGAGGACGATGTCCCGTTTTGAATTCTCCCGAACTGCCCAATTCCGATCGAACCAACGTTATGCCAAAATCTGAAGTCATCCTCATCAAGAACGTCGTCGGCCTGGGAGCCGAGTCCGACCACATCCATGTGGCCGCAGGCTATGCCCGAAACTTTCTTATCCCTCAGGGCCTGGCGATTCCCGTCACCCAGGGCAACAAGAAATGGGTTGAAAACCTGCGCCGCCGGCGTGCGGAACGGGAGGCGCACGACCTGAACACCATGAGCGAACTGGCCCGCAGCATGTCGGCGGTGACCTTGACCCTGCTTGTGAAGACCGGCGAAGATGGGAAGGTCTTTGGATCAATCACCTCCGGGGCCATTGCCGACGCGCTCAAGACCCAGCTCGATGTGTCGCTCGACAAGCGCAAAATCCACCTGGAAAAACCGATTCACACACTCGGCGAACACGAGGTGGACCTGCGTTTGCACGCCGATGTGCGCTGCGCGCTCAAGATCGTGGTGAAGAGCTCGAGTCCGCTCCCGGTACCCCCACCCCCTGATTCCAAGGCCGAGGTCCAGAAGACCGAGAAGCGGGGTCATCGGCCCGGGCCAACCGCCGCGGCACCGGCGAAGAAGGGCAGCTAGGCGGGGCCTCTCGCGGCCGGTTGGCCCGCGGTTCCCAAGCCCCGGTCCGAGGGATGTCCGTACCCGTCATCGCGGTGGCCAATCAGAAGGGCGGCGTGGGCAAGACGACCACGTCGGTCAATCTGGCCGCATGTCTCGCCGCCCAGGGACGTCGGATCCTGTTGGTGGACCTCGATGCACAGGCCAATGCGACCAGCGGCCTCGGATTGGAAAAGACGGAGGGCGGGAGCGTTTACCGGCCGTTGCTGGGCGACGGCACCATCGCCGACCGGATCCGGGAGACGGCCTTCCCCGGCCTGTCCCTCGTTCCCGGTGAGTTCGACCTGTGCGGCGCCGAAGTGGAGCTGGCGCGCGGCGCGGATCATCTGAACCGCTTGAGGCGGGCCCTCGAACCTCTGCGACAGTCAGAGGGATTCGACCTTCTCCTGCTGGACTGCCCGCCATCGCTCGGATTGCTCACGCTGAATGCCTTCGCAGCGGCCGACGGACTGATCGTCCCGCTGCAATGCGAGTACTACGCCCTGGAGGGCATCGCGATGATCACGCGGATCCTGCAGCAGGTCCGGGAGTCCGGCATCAACCCGCGTCTGGAAATCCTTGGCATCGTGATGACCATGTTCGATGCGCGAACACGGCTGTCGCAAAATGTCGTCGGCGAGGTGCGCCAGCATTTTGGTGCGCGCGTGTTCGACACGGCCATCCCAAGGACGACGCGTCTGGCCGAGGCTCCGAGTTTCGGGAAACCGATCCTCCACTACGACCGGTACAGCGCGGGGGCGGCCGCCTATGAGGTGCTGGCAGGGGAACTGGCGGACCGCCTGGGATGGACAGCCGCAGGGCGTGGATGATGCCGGAGGACTACGGCCTGCCCGTGGAGTGCCGGTTCAACCACCTCCGCGAAGCAGCCGGTCCTTGACGTCGTCCGGCAACGGACTGAGTTCAATGGCCGCTCGGGCGTTGTCTTCATCCACCCGCAGCCATTGACGGCCGGCATTCTCCAGTGCGGCGCGCTGCCGGTCCGCGTCGCCAAGGGAACCCGCCCACTCCCACGCCGTCGCGGGTTCGTGGGGCGCGAGGGAATTGGCAAATGACGAGACGGCATCTTCGCGACCCTTGCCGGGCGGAATGGTATTCAGCCATGTGGCGGTTGCGACCGGATCCTCACGCGCCCACTGATTGACGAGCGTGCGGGTCGCGTCATCGCGCAGGGAGCCCTCCGGAAACTGACTGATCCAGTTTGCAGTGTAGGCGGGGTCGGCGGTGGTCATGGAGGCGATGACCGAGCGCGTGCCGCGCTCCTGTTCCAGTCCGGGTGGCAGGCCGCCGATGTATTGGGCCGCCTCCGTGGGGGATTCGGCGGCCCAGGCCGACAGGACGCTGCCCATGGCGGTGGTGCGCCCGGGCCCTGACGGCATCATTTCCACCCATTCAAGGGCGCCCTGGGCATCGGCGCGTGCCCACGAGCCGGCGATGCGGCTGACGACATCGTCCCGTCCGCGGCCCTCGGGAAGCGCAGCGGCAAATGCGGCCGCCTCCTGCGGGTTTCGCGTCGCCCAGGTCCCGGCGATGCTTTCCAGCATCTGCTGCCGGGAGTTGTCCGCAGGCAGACTCAGAGCGAAGTCCGCCGCCTCCTTGGGATCCCGGTTGGCCCAACTGGATGCCGCCTGGGTCAGCATGCGCTGTCGAACGTCCCCGGCCGGCAGGGTGGCTGCAAATTCGGCGGCTCCCTTGTTGTCCGAATCCACCCACGACCAGGTCATCCGTTCCAGTGCGGCGTTGCGTTCCCTTCCTTCCGGCAGGTTCTTCACCCAGTCAATGGCGCCCTCGATGTCATTGTCCGCCCAGCTGCCCGCCATCTGACCCACCAGCTGCTGCCGGCTCTGGCCCGGAGGCATGAGGTCCAGGAAACGTGCGGCGGCCGCCGGGTCTTCGCGCCCGAGGGTGTGCATCAGGCTTTGGACGGCGTCACGGCGGGTTGCCGGATTGGGCACCTCCTTCAGCCAGGCGATGGCGGCATCGGGATCCTTGCCGGCCCATTGCTGGGTCAGCTCGGCAATCGCCTGGTTCTTGCCCTGGCCATTGGGAAGCCCGAGGGCGTATTGGGCGGCGCTCAATGGGTCCGACTGTCCCCAGGTGGAAAGCACCCCGGCCAGCGCCTGGTCGCGTCCCGGTCCTTCGGGGAGCGTCCGCACCCAGGCGGCCGCGGCGTTGGGATCGCGGTCAGCCCATTCGCCAGCGACCGTGCGGAACGCTCCGGACCGCGCCGGGTCGGCCGGCAGGGCGTTGAGGAGCAAGGCCGCACCGGCAGGATCCGTTTCGGCGAGTCCCTCAGCCATGGCCGCCGTGCCCAGGAGTCGGTCTGAGGGATTCGTCTGCTGGGCCATCCAGGTCTTCAGCGCCTCCGGGTCCCGTCGGGCGAGCTGGCTGAGGGACTGGGAGAGAACGTCATCACGGCGTCGTCCGCCGGGCAACTGGCTGAGGACCTGCACGGCTGCCTCGGGATTGTTCCAGGTGACATTTTGCATCGCGTCGGTCATGGAGCGGCGCTTGAGCACCGACTCCGGCTGGGACTTCAGCCAGGCGATGGCCGCCTCGGAATCTTTCTGCATCCACGTGGCGAGCACCGGACCGAGCGGGGCGTCCCAGCCACCCCAGCGCCGGGAACGGGTGTGCTTCAACGCCAGTTCGGCGGCCGCCTGCGGATCACGTTCGGCCATTCCGGAAATGACATTGTTGCGAAGCCAGGACCGTTCGCCCGCGGGCAGGGATTCGACAAGGGCCAGCGCCCGTTCCGGATCGGACTCCGCCAGGCCGTTCACTGCGGCCTGCTTGAGCTGACGGCGTTGCTGTGCGGAGGGCACACGCTCCACCCATTGAAGCGCCGCTTCAGGATCGCGCCGGGACCACTCGGTCACCGCGGCATTGAGTGCCAGTTCGCGTTCCTCACGGACGGTGAGGCGCTCTCCCCACTCCAGCACGGCCATCGGGTCGGCCTCCGCCCAACGTCCCACGATCTGCCAGCGGAACTGTTGGTGCAGCTCCTTGGGAAGGATGGCCCGGGCCGTGATGAGGTGCCCGGGGGTGTCGTTGGGATCCAGGGACAGAACCAGCTCCCCCAGGCCCCGCCATCGCCGACTGGCGGGCTGTGCGAGGATCGCCCGCAGCCGGTCGGCAAGATCCGCGGTGCCGGGAGCCGCTGGTCGCGCGGCGGTACCGGGTGAGCGCGGTTGAGAATCTGGTGTCAGGGCGGATGCACCTTGGGCGGGACGGTCACCCCCTTGGACAGGGTTCGCGCGACGCGCAGCCATCCATCCGCCAGCGAGGCCGATTCCAACACCGAGTAACAGGGGAAGCAGGGCGCGGGGGTTCACGGGGGGGTTGGACAGCGTCTGTGGAAAAACGTTCCGGAATTCCCGACCGTCACCCGGTTGAGACCCCAGGGTCAGTTGGGCACCCAGCCCCTGCCGGGAATGAACTCGCGGCTTCCATCGGACTTGCATCCGACCGGCGCCGCACCGGCAAGAGCGACGAGGATGAGGATCAGCAGAAGGTGCTTCACGGCCGGCAGGCTAATCCGGTTTGCCGGCCGCTCAAGCTTCCAGCACCATGCCGTTGTTGATGCCGGAGCCGGTCCAGTCGCTGAAAGGGAACCTGCTGCTTGATGGCGGCAAGCTGCGGGGCAGTTGCTTCCACCGAACCGTGGTTCTGGTCTGCCAGCACACCCCGGAGGGCGCGTTTGGCCTCGTGTTGAACCGTCCCAGCGACAACAAGGTCGGCGACGTTCTGGAGGCGGATCTGCCGGAGATGCTCCACGACCAGGCGCTCTTCGGCGGGGGGCCGGTCCAGCCCGCGGCGTTGAGCTACCTCCACACCACCCCGGGCGGTGCCTCGGAAATGGTGCTCGAGTCCCTCGCCGTCGGGCATGACCTGCAGGAGCTCATCACGATCGGCGGGCAGGCGTCCTTGCTCAAATCCCTCCGGGTGTTTGCCGGGTATGCCGGTTGGGGCCCGGGGCAGCTGGATGATGAATTGCGGCGCCAGGCCTGGATTACCGAACCCGCGACATTGGAACTGGTGTTGGGAACGCCGCCGGGGGATTTGTGGAGGCGAATTCTTCAGGGACGCGGGGACTGGCAGAGCCGGCTCCTGGCGGATTCGCCGGATGATCTCTCGTGGAATTGACGCCTGAACTGCAGGACACCGCCCGGCTGCCGGTGATCCTGTTCTTCGCCGTTCCGGAGGAGGCGCGCCCGTTTGTCCGGCGCTGGATGCACCGGGTCGGCACAAGGGTCCGGTCGTTCCGCGGGCCCGGACTGGCGGCGTGGGAGTTGGACGGCGTCGAGGTCCATGTCACGGGGATGGGTGCGGCAAATGCCGGGCGGGTCGGGGACGCGGTCCTGGGGGCGCCTTGCCGGTTCTCCGCATTGGTGACTGCGGGATTCGCCGGGGGCCTGAATCCGTCGCTTCAATGCGGGGATGTCGTGTTCGACGTTGATCCGTCGCATCCGATGGGTCGGCAACTGGCTGGCGCGGGCGCCCGGCCGGGCCGGTTTGTCGAGGTGAGCCGCGTGGCGGTGACGCCGGAAGACAAGGCGCACCTGTGGGCGGGTTCCGGGGCGGATGCGGTGGAGATGGAGTCCTCCACGCTGCGGAAGCTTGCCGGTCGCCGCGGACTATCTGCAACGACGCTCCGTGTGATCTCGGACGCCGCATCAGACACCCTGCCGCTGGACTTCAACGCACTGATGACTGCGGATCAGCGGCTGGATCTCCTGCGGCTGACGTGGCGCCTGGCAAGGTCGCCGGCGTCCATTCCTCGATTGATGAAGTTCCACCGGACCCTCCGCACGGCGGCGGATGCTCTGGCACGAGTTTTGGTGGACACATTGGGGAGCCGCCGGCCGTAGTGGCGCCCAGCGCCGTCGGTATACGGACGCCCTGGTTCAGCCGGGACGGCAACGGCCTTCCATTCCAGTCCCTGCCGCCTAGAGTCCCTCACCGATGGATGCGCAGGCGATTTACGATGATGCGATGTTCGATTACTCGACCGGCGACTTTGAGGCGGCCCTTGGCAAGCTGCGGGGTGTCCTCGCCGCTGATCCCCGGCATTTCGACGCACAGCTGGCGGTCGCCATGTGCCACTACCGCCTTGGCGATTTCGCCACAGCCATCGCCGAGGGGCACAAGGCCGAGACGCTGCGTCCGCACGAGCAGTTGGTGCATACCAACCTGTCGCTCTTCTACATGAAGTCGGGCGACAAGGCGACCGCCGAACACCACGGCCTGCAGGCACGAATTGCCTCCTGGAAGCAGGATTTGACTCCGCCGGCCGGGCGTGCCGATGCGGCGAAGGAGGGGGAAAACGAGCTTCAGATGGCACAGCCGAAGCCGAAGCCCTTCAAAATGCCCGAAAAGTTTCCCAGTCAACCCTGGAAGAAGAAACAGGTCCCCGGAGCGGCTTCGTCGAATCCCGCCCCCGACGGTTGATGGGCCCCGGGTCAGGCGCCGGAAGAACACCCATGAATTCCATGTTTGCTGCAGCCGACACCGAGTCGTTGCCTCCGGGACAGGTTCGGACAGTTGAGGTTCGCGGACACCGCGTTGCCCTTGCGAACGTGGACGGGGAATTTTTCGCCGTGGCCGACCGTTGCCCGCACCGGGGGGGGCCGCTGGGCGCCGGATTCCTCCAAGGTCGGACGCTCCATTGTCCGCTGCATGGTTGGGGATTCGATGTCGCCACGGGCGCCTGCGATACACGTCCGGAGCTCCCGGTGAACTGTCACCGGGTGGAAGTCCGGGACGGCCAGGTGTGGATCGAGCTTGGCGGAGACTGACCCGCGCCGGGCACCGGCCTGGCCGTCTACTTCACGCGCCGCCAGCGACGGGCCTTGAGATCGAACCGGGGCAGGGACCCCGGAGCGACACTTCGCACTGGAACCCGCAATGACAATGCGTTCTGGAATCGGCGTGCCAGCTCTTCGGCAACCGACGCCGGAGCCTCGACTTCGAGGTGGAGCTCCACCATCGGGCTCCGGGAATCAAGTGTGACCCGGTACTCCGCGACTTCCGGCGCGCTACGTACGATTTCTTCGACAGCACTCGGGAAGACGTTGACGCCCCGGACAATCACCATGTCATCGAGGCGACTCAGGATTCCCCCGGGAAGGCGACGAATGCGGCCATCGGGTTCCGGGTCGCAACGGACGAGATCGCCGGTCCGGTAGCGGATCAGGGGGGATCCGAGGCGACGGAGAGTTGTCAGCACCAGTTCCCCGATGTCCCCCGCACGGCAGGGCGTTCCGGCTGCCGGATCAATGACTTCTACAAGAAAGCTGCCTTCGAACACATTGAGAGTTCCCGGAGCGTCGGGATCCTCGTGGGTCACCGGCCCGGTTTCCGTCATTCCGTGGTGATCGAAGACCCGGGCCCCGTGCCACGCGGAGGAGAGGCGGTTGCGGACGGCAGGCAGGCTTCCGCCGGGCTCGCCGGCAACGATCAACGTGCGGATCCGTCCACGCGAGAGGTCGAGCCCTTCGGCCGCAGCAACGGCGGGCAGATGAAGCCCGTAGGTCGGTGTGCAGCAGAGGACCGTGCACCCGTTCTCCAGCAGGAGCCGCAACCGGACTGCGCTGCTCATGCCGCCTCCGGCAAAACAAAGCGCTCCGACGCGTTGGGCCGCTTCGAAGGCCAGCCAAAACCCGAGGAAGGGGCCGAAACTGAAGGCAAACAAGGCCCGATCCCCGGGACCCACCCCGGCAAATCGGAGCACCGTGTTCCAGTCGGCGACCATGGCGTCCCAGGATTCCGGGGTGTCGAGCCATCGCAGAGGGCTGCCGGCCGTGCCGCTGGTCTGGTGGCAGCGCGTGTAACGATTCAACGGCCCGGTGAGGAACCGTCCGTAGGGCGGATGCGCCGTCTGCTCGGCAACCAGCTCGCCCTTGGTCGTGAACGGGACCCGGGTCTGGAAATCGGACCATTCCGTCGGAGGCGTTCCGAGGCCGGCATTGAGGAGGCGGTCGCGGTGAAACGGGCTGCAGAGCGCCGCCTCCCAAAGCTGCGGGAGACCGGAGAGCGCCGTCTCGATGCGCATGATTCAGGCGGGCGCGTCGCAACGCTCAGGCCCGGACCGTCGTGGAGGCGGGTACCGCCGGCTGGCTGGCCGCCGGCTTCATTGGGATCGGATTGGGCTTGTACTTCATCACCAGGCCACCGCCCACCACGGCGAGCACGATGCCGAGGTAGAACGCAGGGTTCACGCGGGCGAAGTCAATGTCATGCCGGTACAACCATAGGGAGACCAGCGCGTTGACCACCGGCGCACCGGCGAAGACGATGGACATCACCACGGCCGGGGTGCCCCGGGCGCCGAAAGCCAGCAGCGTGCCAAAGGCGCCGATGGCTCCGAGGATTCCAGCCAGCAGGGACCAGGACCAGCCGGGCGTGGTGTATCCGCTGAATGCGGCACCACGGGCGATCAGCAGCACCAGCGGAGCCAGGACTGCTGTGAGGAAGTAGGCGATGCCGACAAACAGGAACGCCTTGTAGCGGCCGTTCACCGGGTCGTTCATCGTCACCTGACCCTTGTGCAGCAGGATCCCGTACACCCCCCACGAAAACACGGTGATCAGCGTGTAGTAGAACCACGTGTTTCCCACGGCGGGCGAAGAGGTCGGATTCATTCGGCCCCCGATCTTACGGTGGTGCCCCTTGTCAGCAACCGGTTTGTCGCGTTCACTGGCGAAGTCGCATGGAGTTTGGAACGGGAAGCGCTCGCAAGGTGTCCTCCGCAGTGTGGTTCTTGCTGGTGGGTCTGGCGGGTTGCGCGAGCAGTCCCACGGACCCAAGAAACATTGCGAAGCGGCGTGCCGAACGGCCCGCCGCCTATGCGGCACTCCCCGGCGAACAGCGGGCGCTCGTGGATCGAGGCCAGGTTCAGGTCGGCATGCCCGAGGACGCTGTTTATATCGCCTGGGGCGCTCCGGCGCAGGCGCTCCGCCGCGGGGACGCCTCGGGAGAGGAAACACTCTGGCTGTACACAGGCAGCACCACCGACCAGTACATCAGCTGGACCTACGTGGAGGTGCCGGGGCCCGATGGGCGCCGCTACCTCGACCGGTTCACGACCACAGACTACGCGTTTCGGGATTACATCAGCGCCCGGCTGGTCTTTCGAGACGGCCGGGTCACCTCGTGGGAAATGCTCCCGAGCCCACCGTCCAACACCATTTTTTCCCCCGGTCCGATTCCCTCCGGACCCGTGAACCGGTTTTGAATCCAAGCCGACGTCCCAGCCATCCTTCAGCCCACCCTCGACCTCCTCACCGACCTTCCATCATGCCGGCAGGCAGCCCTGTCTCCCAGGATTTGGGCGCGTTCCAAGGACGCTCGACGTAGTCGTCATCCGTCGTTTTGCAGCCGGTCACCCCCAGCATCAGTGCACCGAGCAGGGCACCAAAGAGTACTTTCAGATGCTGGGAAGTCATGGGGCGGGACGGCTGGAGAATCTGAGGTGTGTTCAGTAGAGAACGGCATCGCCGACCTCGATCGCGAGGTCGCCCTGCTTCCATCCGGGGAGCAGATTCGCCACGCTACGGGAGGGCTCGACGGTGACGATTCGGGCCTTCCCAATCAATTTGTCGCCGCGCCGGACCATGACGACGCCACGCTCTTTGGCGCCCTGTTCCTCACCGACGTCCAAAATGACGAAATCCCAGTCAGGATCCACGGCGACGACCGATCCCTTGAGCCCCGGCATTTCCACCGGTTTTTCGCGATCCCCCTCATAGCGGGAAAGACGGTTTTGAAGCAGCTCGATGTTGCGAAGGAAGATTTTCTCCTGGCTGGCGTAGGTATCGCGTTCCTCGGACACGGCACGAAGTTCAGCCCGGATCTGGGCGACCTGGCCGGGCTCGATGCCGAGAACGTTCCAAGCCGCGAGGGCCTGTTGGGCCTCATTGCGCTCCACGGTGATGCGCGTCAGATCGGTCTGGAGCCGTTCCGCCCGGCCGCGCTGCTGCTGCGCGTCGGTGGCGGCGACTTCCAAGGCGTCCCGCGTGTCGGTGAGTTCACGCGACACCTTTTCAGCCAAAGCTTTCTGGTTGCGCGCCTCCGTCTCTGCCGCGTTGCGGGCCGCGGTGGTCTCCTGGAGGGTTTGGGTCGTGGTGTCCAGGTTGTCCTTCAGTTCATCCACTTTCGGCTTGGCGACGAACTGACTGACCGCGAGGCCACCGATGGCGACCAGGAGTGCAAGAACAAGAGCGATGCGAAGCATGATCGGCGAAGGAATTGCTGTTTCGAAAAACGCTAGGGAGTCTGGCCGGGGGTGTCAACGTTGCCCTGCGTGAACGGTCGAAGGCCGGAAACCCGATCCCCGGGGTGACGACGACCACCTACTTTGCCTTCAGAGCCTCCTCGATGGCTTGGGTCACCTCGGGAGCATCCGGTGCGGTTCGCGGGCTGAACCGCACGAGCACGGCGCCATCCCGACCAATCAGGAACTTGCCGAAATTCCATTCGATATCGCCCGGGAATCGGGCGTCCTTCCCGGTGAGCTGTGCGTAGAGGGCATGCTGTTCCGGTCCCTTGACGTGCAGCTTGCCCATCAGCGGAAACGTGACGTCGTATTTGGTCGAACAGAATTCCTTGATCTCGGCGGGGCTTCCCGGTTCCTGGCCACCGAAATCGTTGCAGGGGAAGCCCAAAACCACGAGCCCCTGGTCCTTGTACTTCCGGTACAGGGCCTCCAGCGCGGTGTATTGCGGCGTCAGGCCGCATTTGGAGGCGACATTGACGACCAGAACGACCTTGCCGTCGTAGGCCTTGAGCGACGTGTCCTTGCCATCAATGTCCTTGACCGGAATCTCCTGAATGCTGGCGGCAAGGGCGGGGGACATGGCGGCTAGGGTGATCAGCGCGAGGAATCGGAGTCGTTTCACGGAGGAGATCGTCCTGCCGGCGGGGCCGAATGTCAAACGGCCGTGCGACCCCGCTGAAGTGCGTCCTGCCCGCAGACATCACACCCCATGGATCACGTGCTCATAGAGTTCAACGTACTCGCGGGCCTGCTTCTCCCAGGAAAAGTCGGCCTCCATGCCGTTCCGGCGGAAATGCAGGAGCAGGTCCGCCTCCCGGTGGAGTCGGAGGGCCTTGCGGATGCCGGTGGCCAGTGCGGGGGCGGTGGGATCCTGGAATTTGATCCCAGTGGCGCGCTCCGGGCTGTCCCGGGGATCCACCACGGAGTCCTGAAGCCCGCCGGTGGCCCGCACCACGGGAATGGTTCCGTACCTCAGCGAATAAAGCTGGTTCAGGCCGCACGGTTCGAATCGCGACGGCATGAGGTAGAAATCGGCTCCTGCCTCCATGCGATGGGCAAGCTGGGGATCAAAGCCGATGGTTGCGGCCACCACTCCGGGATATCGGCGGGCCAGATCGCCGTAGGCAGCCTCCATCGCTGGATTCCCACTCCCCAGCAACGCAAACTGGAAGCGTCCGCCCGAAGCCAGCAGGTCATTGATGGCGTCCCATTGCAGATCCGCTCCCTTCTGTCCGGTCAGCCGGGTGATATTCGCCAGGAGCGGCAGATCCGGCCGGACGGCCAGGCCCAGCTCCTCCTGAAGCGCCTGCTTATTGGCGGTCTTCCCTTCCATGTGGTCGGCATCGTAGGCGTGCGGCAGCGCCGGATTGTTCACCGTGGTCCATTCACCGTAATCCACCCCATTGAGGATTCCGGTCAGCTCGTACTCCCGACGGCGCAGCAGGCCGTCAAGGCCGCACCCGTACTCCGGGGTGCAGATCTCCCGAGCATACGTGGGGCTCACGGTCGAAAGGGCATCCGCCAGTGCGAGCCCCCCCTTCAGGAAGTTGCAGAACCCATGGTGGAGGGCGCTTTCGAGGTGAAACCAGTTTCCGGGCAGGTTGCTCAGCGCCCATTGCTCCGGGGGAAACGACCCCTGGTAGGCGAGGTTGTGGATCGTAAACAAGGTGCGTGGCGCCGCCGGCCATCCACCGGTCACCCGGGCGTGATGCACCAGGACCGGCAGGAGGCCCGTCTGCCAGTCGTGGCACTGGATCAGATCCATCCGTGGCGACACATGCCGTGCGAGCAGGAGGGCCGCCTTGCTGAGAAAAGCGAAACGTGCGGCGTTATCCGGGTAGTCCACCTCGTGCTCGTTGTAGAGCCCCGGCCGGTCAAAGAAGTCCGACTGCTCGACGAACCACAGTCGCAGTCCGGGCGCGGGGTCCAGCCGCAGAAATCTCCCGGAAACCAGCGAGCCGCCCAATCGCACGTCGAATTGCCAGCCGGCGGGTTGCAGCCCGGGGAATCGGGCCTTCAGGCCGCGATAGAGGGGCGTCACGACATCCACCGAATGTCCTGCACTGGCCAGCGCGTGCGCCAGCGCCGATACCATGTCCGCCAGACCGCCGGTCTTGGAAAATGGATGCAGCTCGCTCGCTGCGTGCAACACGCGCATCGCGCGCAGACCATCACCGGCGAAGATTCACCGGAACAAGCGGGAAAAGCGCGGGATTCTGCAACGCCATACGCCGGAGGGGCGGGGGCACCCCCTCGGACGGCTGTGGCGGACGCCGCCGTCCTCGCGTCTGCTTGCCCCTTCCCAAAGCGGGCGTGGATGTGCTTTCATCTGCGTCCGGACAGTTTATATGCCCGCAAAGATCAAGTTTGGAACCGACGGCTGGCGTGCCGTCATCGCCGACGAATTCACCTTCGAAAACCTGTCCCGGGTGGCTCAGGCCACTGCGGACCGCTGGAAGCAGCATCCGGAACCCGGCGCCGAGCGCCGGGTGGTCATCGGGTACGACCGCCGGTTCCTCTCCGACCGATTTGCGCGGCGCACCGCCGAGGTGATGGCGGGCAACGGGTTCTCTGTGATCCTTTCCGCGGATCCGGTGCCCACTCCCGCTGTGTCCCTCGCGGTCCGGATGCAAAAGGCCGTTGGCGGGGTCATGATCACCGCAAGCCACAACCCGGCCGAGTTCAACGGATTCAAGGTGAAGGCCGCCTACGGTGGCTCCGCGGAAACCGCCGTCTGCCAGGGCATTGAGGAACTGGTGGACGCCTCCCCGGTCAAGTGGACCGCCTATGACCACGCGATCAAGGGGAAACAGATTGTTGTCCGGGATCTCCGTCAGCCGCACTACGCGGCCTGCCGCAAGCTGGTGGATTTTGACCGGATTGCTGCCTCCGGCCTGCGGTTTGCCCACGACGCCATGCACGGCGTGGGTGCCGGCTGCTTCGAGGAGCTGCTGGCCGGGACGACCTGCACGGTCACGACGCTCAACGCGGACCACAACCCGCTGTTCGGCGGGGTGAACCCCGAGCCGATCGCGAAAAATTACGCGCGGTCCGCCGCGTGGCTCCGGGAGCATCCGCATGACCTCTGCCTTGTGACCGATGGCGATGCCGATCGCGTCGGAGGGATGCTTGGGGACGGGGGCACGCTCACGACCCACCAGATCATCTGTCTGCTACTCCGGCACTTTGTGGTTCATCGCAAACAGACCGGCCGTGTGGTCAAGGCCTTGACGACCACCAGCATGGTGGACCGCATGTGCGCACATTACGGCCTCGAACTCGTCGAGACCGGGGTCGGATTCAAATATGTGGCGGCGGAGATGATCCGCGGTGGCGTGTTGCTGGGGTTCGAGGAAAGCGGCGGCATCGGGTTTCCCGGACACATCCCCGAGCGCGACGGCATCCTGGCCGGTCTGATGCTTCTGGAGTTGCTGGCGGTGGAGCAACGCCCCCTCCCGGTGCTGCTTGCCGAACTGGAGGCCCAATTCGGGCCCCATGCCTATGCCCGGGCGGACACCCAGTTTCCCCTGGAGAAACGCACCTCCCTGATGGAGTACTGCAAGCTGAACACCCCGGGGAAGCTCCTCAAATCACCCGTTGCGGGACTCAAAACCTTTGATGGCGTGAAGATGGTCGCCGCCGACGGCACGTGGTTGATGCTCCGGGGATCCGGGACCGAGCCGATCCTCAGGATCTACGCCGAGGCCCGATCACCTGAGGACGCCGACAAACTCCTCCAGCTGGGGGTGAAATTCACCCGTCAGGTCTAGCGCATCTCCCCCCCGGCTACTGCTGCAGGAAATAGCTCAGATTCTCCAGTTCGATGGCGAGATTGACGTTCTTGACCATCACATGGTCGGGAACCGAGAGCATCGCCGGGGAGAAGTTGAGGATGCCGGCAATGCCGGCGTCCACCAGCGCGTTGGCGACCTCCTGGGCCGACGCCGCGGGCACCGTGAGGATGGCCATACGCACCCCGGCATCGCGGATTGTCCGTGCCAAGCGGTCCATCGCAAGCACCGGGACCTTTCGTCCGCGGTCCCGAAGCCGGTCGGGATCCGCGTCAAAGGCGGCGACAATTTCGAACCCCTCCTCCTCGAAGCCGCGATAGCTCAGCAGGGCCGTGCCCAGGTGGCCCGCGCCGATCAGCACCACCGGTTGGAGCCGGTTGGTGCCGAGCAAGTCGGAGATCATCTTGGAAAGCTGGGCGACATCGTAGCCCAGTCCCCGGGTGCCGAATTGACCGAAGTGCGTGAGGTCCTTGCGCAGCTGGGTCGGCTTGACCCCTGCCGCGCCGGCCAGCGCCTCGCTGCTCACGGTCTGAATGCCGTTGGACTTCAACCGTTGCAGACACCGCAGGTACACCGACATGCGGTAGATGGTCTTTGGAGGGATGACGGGACGCGGCGCCTTCTTCACGGGAACGGTCGGCAACGGTTGCGAAGGACGCCCGGAGGAGGCGTCAGCGGAATACGGTCAGCCCAAGCCCGGCCACCAGCAGACCCCAGGCCACTCCGGCGGCGGCCGCGAGCCGTAGCCGGTCCGGACGGGCCACCCCCCAACGAATCCAGTCGCGGAGCCGCCAGGGCGACAGGGACCACCATAGTCCCAGGAAGACCCAGACGTACGCCCACGCGATCAGGGCATCCCGCCACAGGCTCGGATGCCACCGCGCCTTCTCGCAGACATACCAGGCGCCCATCAGCAGCAGGACGCTCAACCCGCGAACCGACAGGTAGTCGCGGACGAAAACACAGGACCCGATGCCGACCACGGCAAACCCCACCAGCATCAGGTTCTTCCATGGCGCGATGTCGGACAGCGTCTCGTGCCACAAATTCCACTCGAACCACGCCGTGCCCAGCAGCATGAGCGGCACCCCGAGGGCGGCGTTTCGCGGGAACCGCTGCAGCCAGTCGGCGGTTGCGTCCGGGCGGAGCAGCGCGAAACCGTGGGTGACGACCATCAAGGCGGCCATCAAGAGACAAAGCTGGGACAACGTCATGAACGGGGGGCGGACTTTCAGGCAGGCACTGGGGTGGGCGAAGGCGTATCCCCGTCCCTTCCGGGGATCGCGGGATTCCCGTAGAGGGTGAATGCGCCGCAGCGTTCAATGAATACTGGAAGCAACGCACCGCGATGCCGTTCGGATCCGGGGAACACGACGATCCGGTTGTCGCGGGTCCGCCCCTCGAATCGTGACGGATTCCTCCGACTGGGACCCTCAACCAGGATTTCCATGGTGCGTCCGACCCGCTGAACAAAGCGCTCCATGGCGATGCCGTTGATCCGCTCCAGCAATCGCGCGTGCCGCTCCTCGATGACCTCCTGCGGCACCGGGTCGGGCAGGGAGGCGGCGGGGGTGTCGCGGCGTGGCGAGTACTTGAACAGGTAGGCCTGGTCAAAGGCGGCCTCCTCGCACAACGACAGCGTCTCGGAGAAATCAGCCTCCGTTTCCCCGGGGAATCCCACGATCAGGTCCGTGGTCACCCCCAAATCCGGATGGACCGCCCGCAACCGCCGGACAATTCCGAGGTAGCGCTCCCGGGTGTAGCCCCGGTGCATGCGACGCAGGATGCGGTCGGACCCGCTCTGTACCGGCAGGTGGGCGTGCTCGCAAAGCTTCGAAAGGCGGCCAAACGCGCCGATCAGGTCGTCGCCATACCCCTTGGGATGCGGTGACGTGAACCGGATTCGCTCGAGGCCATCCACCGCCTGCAATGCTCCTAGCAACTGGACAAAACCGGATTGTCCGTTGCGGACCGGCACCTCGCGGCGACCAAAGCTCGTCACGATCTGGCCCAGCAGGGTGACTTCCTTGACACCGCGGGAGACCAACCCTCGCACCTCCTCTACGATGTCGGCGATGGCGCGGCTGCGCTCCTCGCCGCGGGTGTGGGGCACGATGCAAAAGGTGCAGTGCTGATTGCAGCCCTGCATGATGCTCACGAAGGCGGTGACGGGCCCGCTGGTTCCCGGCGGCAGATGCTCGCGGAGGGCATCGAGGGAGCCGGGCTCGTCTCCGGTGTCCACGATCTGGCGTTCGCGGCCGGCCAGCAGGGCATCCAGGTGGTCACCGGCCCGGTGGAGCTTGCGGGTTCCCAGGACGAGGCCGATCCGCGATTGCTCTCCCAGGAGTTGGGCACCCCGGCTCTGGGCCATGCATCCCATGAACCCGAAGATCTGCGGGCGGTCCCGCCGTGTGGCCGCACCGGCCAGCGCCTGCATCTTGCCGAGCGCCTTTTGTTCCGCGAGGTCCCGGACGGAACAGGTGTTCAGCAGCACCGCGTCGGCGCCGTGTTCACTGGGGGCCAGGGAGTAACCCCGAGCGAGCAACTGGGCGGCCACCGCTTCGCTGTCCCGCTCGTTCATCTGGCAGCCGTAAGTCTTGATGAAAACGCTGGGCATCGAACGCGAGCGCCGGGAACCTAGGAAAACAAGCCGATGGAGCCAACGGCATTTTTCCCGGGCGCGGCTCCCCTGGGATTAGCGCAGCGGTTTCATGACCTCGCGGGGCACCGGTCGCAGGCGCCAGAGCCCCGCGAGGAGGCTTCCGATCACCGAGTGAAAGACGCTGGAGATCGCACAGGGCACCGCCGTGAGGGGGTCGGCGAAATTGCCCCTTGCGAGGACCACCCCGAGCCCGGAGTTCTGCATTCCGACCTCGATGGACACGGTCCGCGAGACTTGGACGTCATAACCCAGGACCCGCGCCAGGGCATATCCGGCGGCAAATCCTCCGACATGCAGCAGCAACACCCCCACGAGCAGCCGTCCTCCGGACTCCAGGATCGCCTGGGAGGATTGGCCGATGATGCTGGCACAGATCATCGCCACCACCAGGACGGACAGAAGCGGAGCCACCGGGAGAACACGGCGGACCAGGCCAGGTGCACTTCGGTTCAGCAGGACCCCGGCAATCACCGGCAACAAGACCACCCGCACGGTGTCCAAGAAGAGACGCCAGGCGTCCACGGGCACGAGCGAGCCCGCGAGGCCCTTGGTCAGCAAGGGCGTGAGGAGGATGGCACCGAAGGTCGAGCACAGCGTCATCACCACCGAGAGGGCCACATGGGCGCGCGCGAGGTAGGCCACGATGTTGGAGGCGGTGCCGCCGGGACAACATGAGACGAGAATCAGCCCGACGGCCAGGGGGATGGGCAGGTTCATCCATCGCGCCACCGACCATCCGAGCAGGGGCATGAGGGTGAATTGCGCTGCGAAGCCCACCGCCACCGCCCGTGGCATCGAAACCACGTGGCGGAAATCATCGAGGGTGAGGGTCAATCCCATGCCGAGCATGATGACCGCAAGGCCCGGCACGATGTATGGGGTGAACCACGTGAAGCCTGGCGGATGCACCAGGGCGAGGGTGCCTCCGACCAGGACCCACACTGGGAAGAGATTCGTGAGGCGTGCCAGCACGGAAGAGGCGAATGAAGACGGAGGCCGGGGCTGCGGGTCAAGGTGACGTCGGGCTTCCCCGTCAGGAAGTTCCGGGTGTCTTCGCGGGGAGTTGGCAGGGTCCGGCTTGCCCGGAGGCGCTGGCTCCGCTTCCCTTGGTCACAGGCTGTGGCGGCAAACCAGCCGGACGGGGCGGTGGTCCCGGCCAGAACAAACCGCGCATGGACGATTCCCTCGAAAAATTCGCAGACGATTTGCAGGCGGTCATCCGCCGGGGGCCTGCGGCTTGGGAGGACGTCTTCGGGCAGGACGATTCCTTTGCGCGGCAGGCGCTGCGGCTCTTCAGGCTCCAGAGGGACCGGAATCAGACCTACCGCGCGGGATTTTTCACGCCCGGTCCGGGCCCGGACGATTGGCGCCGCATTCCGGCGGTTCCGGCGGCGGCGTTCAAGGAGCGGGATCTGACGGCCATTCCCGCCGGGCAGCGGTCCCGCACGTTTTTTTCCAGCGGCACCACGGCCCAGGTTCCCAGCCGGCACCATCACCACCCGGCGTCACTCGCGTTGTACGAGGCCTCGCTGTGGGCCTGGTTTCAGCGGCACCTGCTGCCGGAAATCGGCGCACCACGGCTGCCTCCGTGGCAGGTGGTCTCGCTGACACCCCGGGTCCCTGAGGCGCCCCACTCCTCACTGGCGCACATGTTCACATGTGTGGCGGAACACCTCAACCGGCGCGGGGCGGGACCCGGGGAGCCGACGTTCCACGGAAGGGTGGACGGACAGGGCGGGTGGCGGCTGGAGGTTGAAGCCGTGGTTGCCAGTCTCGAGCAGGCCGTCGCGACGGGGCGTCCGGTCCTCCTGCTGGGAACGGCCTTCAACCACGTCCATCTGCTGGATCATCTGGCGGCGGTTGGACGTCGCTTCGAACTGGCTCCGGGATCGCGGGTGCTGGAAACGGGCGGTTACAAGGGGAGGTCCCGCGAATTGGCCCGCCCGGAGCTTCACCATGCCCTGACCGACATCCTGGGTGTTCCGCCGGCCTGGATTGTCGGCGAGTACGGCATGAGCGAGCTCAGTTCCCAGGGGTACGACCGGGTGGCAGGGCGGACGGTTCCCCGCCGGTTTCAGATGCCGCCGTGGGCGCGGGCATGGGTGGTTTCTCCCGAAGACGGGCGCGAGGTTCCGGACGGGGGCAGCGGCCTCCTGCGCTTGATGGATCTTGCCAATGTCTGGTCGGTGCTGGCGATCCAGACGGAGGATCTTGCCGTGCGACGTGGCGGTGCGTTCGAGCTGGTCGGCCGGGCGCCATCGGCGGAGCCACGGGGTTGTTCGCTGCGCTCGATCGGGGAAAACTGATCCGATGAACCTGCCAAACCTTTTCCTTGCCGACCTGCCCCGCGAGGCGGTGCTGACGCCGTCGCTGGTCCGCGATGCCTGCATTGCGGTCAAGCGCAACCGGGCCGCGTGGCTGGCGACGCGGCCGGTTCAGGAGCTCGTCGAACTCCTCGCGTATGCCGCGGAGCGCTGGCGGGAGCCGGAGTTTGGATTTCGCCGCCTCGCACTGGAGCGCGGACCGGCCGAACTCGGCATGGGGGTGGCCACATTGGCCCGTGGACTGGACGACTTCCTGCATCAGTTGACGGTGGAGGGGCAGACGGCGTTGCTGACCCAGGACCTGGGCGACGTCCGGCGTCTGGATGAGTTCTGCGGTCCGGCGCCCGAGCTCCGGCAGGGACGTACGGCGTTCGCAAGCGGGCCGGAACTCCTCGTGCACGTGGCCGCCGGCACCCTCCCCAGTTCGAGCCTCATGGGGCTGGTTCTTGGCGTGCTCACGAAGTCCGCGCAGTTCCTTAAGTTGTCCTCGCGATGCAACATCGTGACGCGACTTTTTGCCCATTCCCTTGCGGATCTGGAGCCCAAGCTTGGCCGGTGTCTGGAGATGGCGACATGGCCCGGGGGCACCGAATCCCTTGAGGCGGCCCTTTGGGAGCAGGCCGACTGCCTGCGTGTGGAGGGTTCCGATGAGGCCGTGGCGGCGATCCGGGCGCGGGTTGGGAGCCGCACGCGTTTTATCGGACACGGCCATCGGCTCAGCTTCGGGTTTGTCGCCCATGAGGCGCTCTCAGGCTATCTCGCCCGCAAGGTCGCGGCGCGGGCCGCTGCCGATGTGACGGCCTGGAACCAGCTTGGATGCCTGTCTCCCCATGTCATTTATGTGGAGGAACGGGGCTCCATGTCCCCCGAGGGCTTCGCGGAACTGCTGGCGGGGGCCCTGGAGGAACGCGAAGCGGCGGAGCCGCGCGGAAACCTGACCGTGGAGGAGGCGGCTGAGATCCGGACCCGGCGATCGTTGCACGAACTGCGGGCCCGTCGTCATCTGCAGGAGCGTGAAGGGGCGGAAACGATGCCTCGCGGTGCGTTTTTTGATCCACCAGGGCAGGGAACCCGCGTCTGGGGTCCGACGGACTCAACGGCCTGGACGGTGGTGTACGAGGACGACCTGTCATTTCGACCCTCCTGCCTGAACCGGTTTATCTACGTCAAACCCTGTGCGGATCTCTCGCGGATCCTGCAAGCCGCAGAGGTTGTCCACGGGCGGGTGAGCACGGTGGGCGTCGCCGCGCCAGAGGGTCGGATGCAGGAACTGGCCGCGGCCCTCGCCCGCTGGGGGGTGACGCGGGTGTGTCCGCTGGGACGCATGCAGCAGCCGCCGCTCGCGTGGCGGCATGACGGGCGCCCGCCCCTCGCCAGCCTGGTCACCTGGACAGACGTCGAACTGGGTCCCTGAACGCCCTTCCCGACCGGCGCCTCCTGCTCCATCGCATGCAACTCCGTCGCACGTTCCAATTTGAAGCCGCCCACCGTCTGACCCGCGTCCCGCCAGACCACAAGTGTGCGCGGCTCCACGGGCACAGCTTCCGGGTGGACCTGGTGATTGAGGGCCCGGTGGATCCGGAACTGGGATGGGTGATGGACTATGCCGACATCAAGGCGGCATTTGCGCCGCTGTACCGGGAGCTCGACCACCAGTACCTGAACGAAATCCCCGGTCTGGAGAATCCCACCAGCGAGCGGATTGCCGAATGGATCTGGTCGCACCTCAAAGCGGCCCTCCCGCTGCTCACCGAGGTCGTCGTTGCGGAAACCTGCACGGCGGCCTGCATCTACAGAGGGTGAAGGGAACATCGCACGGCCGCGTTCCGCGGACCGTGCGTCAAACGTGTCGCCCTCCCCTCGCCGCCGGCCGGCTACGGTTTGGGCGGCACGAGGTGCGCGCCATCGCCGACAGCCCGTTCGAGCCTGGCCAGCGCCACCGAGTAGTCGCGCAGCGCGAGGGCGTGAATCGTCCGCGCGTCCGTGAGCGCCGTCTGTGCCGACAGGACATCGAGCTGGGTACCACTTCCGGCGTCATTGCGGGCCATCGCGAGCCGCACCGCCTCCTCGGCCTGTTCGATGACCTTCTGCTGCGATTCCAGGACCTGCTGCGCCTCGATCACCGTCGAGTAGGCAGTCCGGATCTCCGTCTCGATCTGGCGCGCGGTGTCGTCCACCACGACCTCCGACCGCTCCAGTCGTGCCTTCGCCGCCTTCACCCGTCCGCGCGTGGCCCCGAAGTCCCAGACGTTCCAGTTCACCTGGGCGCCCGCGGTCCAGCCGTCAAAGTTGATGCTGAGATCGTCCCGAAAGATGGTGCTGCGCCACTGGTAACCGCCTCCAATGCCAACAGCCGGGTAGTAGTCCGCCTGGGCCTGCTTGACCCCTTCGCGCCGGAGACGGACGTCGGTCTTCCGGGCCACCAGTTCCTGACGCTGCTGCAGTCCCTTGGCGATCGCCACCGGCAGGCTCAGATCGAAGGGCGGCGCCTCCAGGCGATCCGCGAGTTCCAGTGGGATGTCCTCACTGGTGTCCGGGGGGATATCCCATCCCAGACGGGTCGCCAGGTTGTTTTTCGCGATGCGAAAGAAATTCTGGGCACGAATCAGACGCGGCCTGGCATTCGCGAGCTCCACTTCGGCACGCAGAACGTTGAACCGGGGTGCCGTGCCGGCATCGTAACGACGCTTCTGGTCCGTGAGCTCCTGTTCCAGCAGGGCGACCGAGGCCTCCTGGGTCTTGATCTGTTCGACCGCCAGCAGAACGTCATCGTAGTTGACCTTCACCTCGAGCACGGCATCGGCCACCGTGGCCTGGAACTGGGCGAGGGCGGCCTCTTCGGTCAGCATCCCGGCACGGACCTGTGAGCGCAGCTTTCCACCCGCAAAAACCGGCTGGGAAACAAGGATGTTGGCGTTCCAGGACTGTTCGTTCTGAAACCGGAAATCGAATCCCGGCGGGATTTCGATGGAGGCCTCGTCCACCGCCTGGTAGGCACCGGAGGCCGTCAGGCGGGGACGGACCGCCGATCGCAGCTCCAGCGATAGGCCGTAGGCCTCTTCGACATCCTGCTTGGCCTTGAGGATGGCCGGGCTCTGGCGCAGCGTGATGTCGAGCGCCTCGTTCAACGTGAGCGGATGCTCGGGCCAGGGCGCCGCGGCGCGGGTTTGGGCGCGGGCGTCCAGCAGGAGGAGCAGGGCCAGAAGTCCCAGGGAAATGATTCGGTTGGTCATGGTGTGGGAGTGATGAAATCAGCGATGTGCCGCCATCGGGGCCACCGGCGTCTCAAGGGGCCTGGGAGTGGTTTCGCGCCGGATGAAGACGTCCACCTGCTGGCCCACATAGACTGCAAAGGCGGGGCGATCGAACTCGTAGATCACCTGGAGCACCCGCGTATCCACCCGTTCCAGACTGTCGCCGGTCAGACTGCGCTTGGGGATGACGTAGGGCTCCACCCGGACAAAGCGCAAGGGCATGCGCAGGTCCGGATTACCCTTCAACGTTGCCGTGGCGGGCGCCTCCGGCTCGACGAGGATGGCGTCCTGTTCATCCACATCCGCCCGCACCTGGAGCTTCCCGACGTCGCCCAGGAGCATGAGCGGCTCGGCCAGCGCGGCGGCCGGCGCGAATTCGCCCGCCCGCACGTTGACCTGCAGCAACTCGCCATCGCGGGGTGCCTGGACCGTCAGCACGGACAGGTCGGTCCGGGCCTGTTCCAGCTGCCGTTGGGCCGCGGCGATCTGGGCCCGGGTGGACTCCAGCCGCGCCCGCGACGCCTCAACGCCAAACCAGCGGCGCTTCAACTCCTCCTCGGTGGTCACGTTGTCCTGTCGCAATCGTTCGGCCCGGGCAAGCTGGTCGCGGGCATCCGCAAGGGCCACCTCCTCGGCCGCCTGCGTGGCCCGCATCGCCTCCAGTTGCGCCTCCATGGTGACGACCCGGGAAGCGGCCTCGCGGTCATCCAGCTGAAAGAGTGGATCGCCGGTCCGGACTGTGTCGCCCACCGTGACAAACACCCGCGTCACCAGACCACCCTTGGGGGAGGCGATTCGGACATTTTCCCGCGCGGCCTCGATGAGACCGGTGGCGGCGACGGTGCTGTCGTAGGGGGAGCGGGCGGGCGCCGTGACCGGCGGCGGGGCGGGGGGCTTGCGGTCCATGCGGCGGACCAGCACGAGCGCGGCAACGATGCCGGCGACGGCGCAGTAGAAACTCAGGCGACGAAAGATCATGTCGGATTCAGTGGTGGGTGGCGATGAAGTCCTGTATGGCGGCTCCCGAGATCACCTTCCGGACCCGCCCGTCCTCCATTTCGGTGATGCGATCGGCGAAGCCGTAGGTGCGGGGATCGTGGGTGACGAGCAGCACGCAGCGCCCGGGAGTCCGTGCGATGGCGGCGAGCAGTTCCATGATGGTGTGACCGGTCCGCGAATCGAGCGCACTGGTCGGCTCGTCGCAGATGATCAGCCGGGGCTCATGGACCAGCGCGCGGGCGATGGCCACGCGTTGCTGCTGTCCCCCGGAGAGGTCGCGGGGACGCCGCCGCACGCGGTCACCCAGTCCCACCTGCTCGAGCACCGTCCGCGCCTGTGCCTCGGCGGTGGACCTGCGGCTCCCGTTGAGGATCAGGGGAACGCTCACGTTCT
The DNA here is from genome assembly GCA_019634635.1 of Verrucomicrobiia bacterium. NCBI lineage: Bacteria > Pseudomonadati > Verrucomicrobiota > Verrucomicrobiia > Verrucomicrobiia bacterium. The sequence continues at coordinate 2,438 of JAHCBB010000036.1, read as the reverse complement.
CGATGAGATCAAGGGTGGGAATCAGGTTGAACTGCTGGAAGATGAAGCCGATGTGGCGTCCGCGGAATCGCGCGATCTGCGCATCGGGAAGTCCGTTCAACCGTGTGCCGAGCACCTCGATCTCGCCGGAGTCCCACCGCAGGGTCCCCGCCACCACCGAGAGCAGCGTCGTCTTGCCGCAGCCGCTGGGGCCGATCACCAGGTGCAGTTCACCGGCCCGGGCCTCAAATCCCACGGACTTGAGCGCGACCGTGCGGCTGTCACCCGTCCCGTAGGTTTTCGTCACCTCGTGGACCCGGACGGCGGGCCGGGTTCCGGCAACGGCATCAGCGTCGGGAGGAGTCTGGGGCGTTGCGGGCATATCAGGCACGGAACACGATGGCTGCCTCGAGGCGGGACACTTTGAGAATCCCCAGCAGGGCCGCCGCCCCGCAGATGCAGACGACCGCCGCCCCGGTCACGGCAAGACTGGTCAGGTCGAGGAAGAATGGCGGCTGGCCGATGGGGAGGACGGCGAACCCAAACACCGCGGCAAGGCCCACGCCAATGCCATAGCCGATGGCGCCCACCGCGAGCGCCTGCAGGAGGAGCAGTCGCGCCAGGAGCCCGTTGGTGGCTCCCATCGCCTTGAGGGCCCCCAGATTCCGCAGGTTCTCCAGGACAAACGAATAGAACGTCTGGGCGGATACGGCGATGCCGACGATGAAGCCCAGGATGATGGTGGTCATGAACGAGGCGGGGATGCCGGTGTTGCGCCAGATGAAGTCAATCGTCGCCACCGAGAACTCTGGAACGGTGAACGCTTTCAACCCGGTGCTCCGCTCGATGGCCCGTGCCACCTCCTCCGGGGCGAGGCCGGCTTTCGGCTCCGCGAGGATGATGGACAGCATCTTGCGCTGCCGCGGGGCGTATTGCAGGGCCTGATCATAGGCGGTGAATACATAGGGGTATCCGAAGAACTGCCGCTCCGTGCGACACACCCCCACGATGCGGGCCTCCCGGTCATTGATTTCGAACGTGTCACCGATGTCGAGCGGACGCTCGCGTCCCGCGCTGAGCCGCTGCGCCGCGAGTTCGTCTATGAACACGGCGTTTGGCAGCCGCAGTTCCTCCAGGCGGCCACGCAACACGACCGGGGGACGCCCGACCAGGGTCGCCCCATGCAGCCCCACCAGCTGGATCGGCTTGTCCGAGCCGTCGGCCGCACGGGCCTTCTGGACGTTCAAATAGAGCGGCACCGCAAAATCCACACCGTCCACGGAGCGGACTCGGTTCACATCGGTGTCCCGCAGCGCCTTGGTCTCGTTGACCTGCTCGACATTTCGTTCCACGACCCAAATGGAGGCGCGCATGTTGCGCATGTGGGAGGTGGTCCACGAGAGCAGGCCACGGAACACGCCGTTCTGCTGGGTCATGAGCAGTGACGCAAACGCCACACCGCCCACCAGCATCGCGTACTTGGCCCGGTCGGCCATCAACATCTTGAGGGCGAGATGGTACATGGGGCCTCAGGCATGAAGCCCTGATGGGCGGCGTTTGCGGCGCGGTTCCGGGCCCGGGGCCGGGATCCCGGATTTGCCGCGGGCGAACGCGTCGAGGGCGGCGAGACTGAAGGCGGTGATGTGCTCGGCGAGCGTGTCGAGCGGCGGATGGGTGAAGGCTCCTGACGGCTGCAACCGCTGCAGGACCGGCCGGCAATGGGCATAGAACAGGATCTGGCCGACGATGCTCAGTCCGCACAGTCGCGTTTGTGAGGGATCGGTGCCCGGGGGCAGCAGGTCGCGCAGCAGGTCGCGGAGGAGGTCGGCTTGGGGTTGGATGTATTCGCGGACCATGCGGTTCAGCGCCCCGGTGGGCTCCACCATCTCCCGTGCCATGATGCGGCCGTGGCGCGCGGAGAGTTCCTCGGACAGGACCCGCTGCAGGAACGAACGGATGAACGCGGCGAGCCGCTGCCGCGGGGTGGCGTTCGCCGGCAGACCCGCGTCGGCCGGGTACCGGTCCCGGGCCAGATTGCTCAACTCGACCAGCACCGCGCCGTACAGGGAGGCCTTGTCGCCGAAATGGTAGTTGACCGCCGCGATGTTGGCCCCCGCCCGTCGGCAGATCTCGCGCACCGTGGCATTCTGGAAGCCGCGCGCTGCAAACACGTCGGCCGCGGCATCCAGGAGCGCCCGGCGGGTCGCCGCATGCGAAGGGGACGCTCCGGGCGCACTGCCCGTTGAAACACTCATTTCAAGCAACAGTTTGAAACGGTTGTTTGAAATGTCAACCGCGGGGGCGGTCTGTTGGGGGGGCGGCGGTGGGTACGAGGGTCCTCGCGAGCCGTACGTGGAACCGCGAACGAACATGGTGGAGACTCCACGCGCGCACGGCTCGTCGGGAGAATCCCACCAGTCCTTCGGACTGGTGGATTGGGAAGATGAACTTTGTAGAAT
>JAHCBB010000035.1 GCA_019634635.1 Verrucomicrobiia bacterium | reverse complement strand
TGCGACAGAAACTTTTGTCGCGTGCCGGGGGTGCTATTGGTGCGGGACATTCACACGCTCTGATGACTCCTTCATCCAGACTCCTGCCTCGCCGTTCCTTCCTGCTGGCCGGCGCAGGCGCGGGGGTTGGCTGTCTCGCGTCACTTGAAGCCCCGCCGGACGCGAAGGTCGCGCCCGCCGCGGAGACCGCCGGGCCCCGACCGGAGTATCGCGGGCCCAACGTGGTCATCGTCCGGTGGGGCGGCGGATCGCGCCGCCGCGAGTCCATTGATCCCCGACACACCCGCGCCCCATTTCTGACCCATGAACTGTCCCGGCGCGGGGTCCTCTTCAGCCGCATGGAGATTGACCGGTTCCATGATTACCAGACCAGCCACGGCGAGGGCACCTTGTTCCTCCTCACCGGCCGTTATGATCGGTTCCGCGATGTCGCGGAGATGCGGCCTGAGGTGCCCCGGCGGTTCCTGGGCGCACGGTTCGAGGCGAAGGTGCCGACGCTCTTCGAGTATTTCCGCGAGGCTTTCGACGTGCCGGACCACCAGGCCCTGCTCGTCAATGGCGAGGACCGGGGCGACGAGGAGTTCTACAACTTCAGCAACCATCACCTGTTCGGGGTCCGGTACCGATCCCAGACCCTGAGCCTGCGTCGGTACAAGACGTGGCTGCTCCAGCAGCAGCTCGCGGACGGGCGGTTCACCGGCGCGGCACTGGAGAAGTCGCGGAAGGAACTGCGGGAACTGGAGTCCCTCGACTACCGGGCGGCCGGGGCCTCGGGTCCGGGACCGGCCCTCGGGGCATTCTGGGCCCGCTGGAGGGAGTACTACGGCGACAGCGGCCTCGTGAACCCGCGCGGTGACCGTCTGCTGACCGAGTTGACCCTCCGGGCCATCCGCGAGCTGCAGCCGCGTCTGGTCATGATCAACTATCAGGACGTGGATTACGTGCATTGGGGCTATCTCGACCATTATACCCGGGGCATGGCCATCATGGACGATGAGCTGCGGAAGCTGGTGGGGCTGGTCGAAGCCGAGCCCGGGTACCGCGACAACACGCTTTGGGTGGTCGTCCCCGACTGCGGGCGCGACGACAATCCGTTCATGGCCGTGCCGTGCCAGCATCACTTCGGGAGCCGGTCCGCCCACGAGATCTTTGCCCTGTTCCTCGGCCCGGGGGTACCGCGCGGACAGGTCGTGGATCGCGTCGTCAGCCAGGTCCAGGTTGCCGCGACCGTGGGACGCTTCATGGGATTCCCGACACCGTTTGCCGAGGGTGCCGTGCTGGAGGAGGCGTTTGCGTGACTCCGGACCGAACCTCCACTTCGTCAGCGGCTCACGAAAGGGGCAGCCCTGCGGCGCCCCGGTCGTCCTCCGCGACGGGAGAGGCGGCCGGGGCGCTGCCATTGCACGCGGCGGCCACCGGGCGCGCCATTCTGCGGCTGGGGGTGGGCCTTGGGCGCTGGCTGCTCGGGGCGTGGCTTTGCCTGGTGCCGCTGTTCAGCGTTTTGGTGGTGGGATGGACCGCCCGGGCCGCCCGACGGGAGGTGGTGCGGGCCTGGTGGCGGCGGAGTCCGCCGCGGGCTCGCGGCGTCTCCTTCGAAGCCTTCGTCGCGGAGGACCCGGCCACCTGCGAGCTTGCCGGCTGGCCGACGTGGTTTGCGGGTCCACGGCAGGACGAGGCCGGCCCCGGAGGGCGGCGGTTCCAAGTTGTCCGGTGGCTGGGCGGTCTGGGAACGAATGCACGGGTGGGCGCCGCGATGATCCTCAACACCTGGGTGATCACCCTGCCCGGATGCCTGTTGTGGGCCGTCTCGTGGTTTGCCGGCTGGCAGAACTCCTTCAACAAGGGCTACGAGCACGCGTGGTTTGGTCCCACGATCTTTGTCCTCGGCATGCTCCTGTTCCCGGTGGCCATGGTGTATCTCCCGATGGCGCAGGCACGCCAGGCGAGCACCGGGAACTGGCGATCGTTCTATCAGTTTCGCCTCGTCTGGCTGCTGGTGCGGAGGGAATGGCCGGCCGGTTTCGGTGTCGCCCTCGCCTGGGCGGGGGCCTGCGTGGCGGTGTTTCTGGTGAAGCTGGCGCCGGCGATCGCACAATACATTCCCGGGTTGCTGGACCTGCCGCGGGAACGTCAGCTCGAGGTGTCGCAGCGGTTCTTTGCCGTCGCGGCTCTCGGGTTGTTTCCCCTCTATGTGAGCCTCCGGTTGCTGGCGGCCCGGATGTATGCCAATGCCCTCCGGGACGCCTGGCAGCGGGGGGCGATCACGGAAGAGGACCTGGACGAACGGGAATGGCAGGCCCTTCGACGGCTGGAACTTCTGGTGCCGACCCCAGTGCCGGAGCGGCGGCGTCTGGTGCGGCTCGCCGCATGGCTGGCGACCCGCGCCGGGCGGATCACGGCCACCATGGCCATCCTGGCCCTTTGGTTCGCAACCTCGTTCCTGTTCACCGTTTCGGAGTTCATCGCGCGCACCGGGTCCGGACGCGGCTGGTGGAACCAGCCGATGATCCAGCTTCCCTGGTTTGACTACACTCCCCGGCACCTGCGGGGGCCCGGTGAGCTCCCGGAGGCTGATCCCGGCAATGGGTAGGGTCGGGTTTCACCGCGACCCTGATCAATTCCGTCGCGGCCGTGGACGAGCGCCGGGGAACGCGGGGAGCCCCGCCACCTTGGTGATTCCCCCGATCCCTTGGACGAATCCACACGCCCGGCGTCAGGTTGCGCGGACGGTTCGGCAGAGCCTCACCCCACCCGGCAAATGCTTCACCCCACCCGGCGAAAGCCTCTGCCCGCCGGTCCGATGCCTCAGCCCGCCGGGTAGGAGGCGCTTTCCAACAGATCCCTCACCGGACTGAAGCGCCGGGGAACGCGGGGAGCCCCGCCACCTTGGTGCTTCCCCCGATCCCTTGGACGAATCCACACGCCCGGCGTCAGGTTGCACGGACGGTTCGGCAGAGCCTCACCCCACCCGGAAAATGCTTCACCCCACCCGGCGAAAGCCTCTGCCCACCGGTCCGATGCCTCAGCCCGCCGGTCCGATGCCTCAGCCCGCCGGGTAGGAGGCGCTTTCCAACAGATCCCTCACCGGACTGAAGTGTCCACTTGACCATTCGCTGGAAGAAACCTCCCATAGATGCAGTTCAATGAACGGCGCAGCTCCAGTTGTACGACCCGGGGTCGGTGGCGACACCACCGCGGGTTCCTGCTGCGCCTAGGCCGGATTGCAACAGGAACCCACGGCTGGTGACGGCCGTGGGTTTTTCGTCGCCGGAGAACCGACGCCGTCCGGGCCAAAAATCGAGACTGATCATGAGCCAGAGCACCACAACCTCCTCCGCCCATCCCGTGACGTCCGGCGCAGCGGCGCCGCACGAAGTCGGGCCGCTGAAGCCCGGACGCGACATCTTCGTCGAGGCGCTCGAGCGCGCCGGCGTGGAGGTCATCTTCGCCTATCCGGGCGGCGCGAGCATGGAGATCCACCAGTCGCTCACCCGGTCGAAGATCCGCACCATCCTGCCCCGCCACGAACAGGGGGGCAGTTTCGCCGCCGAGGGCTACGCGCGCGCCACCGGCAAGGCCGGCGTGTGCATGGGGACCTCCGGGCCGGGGGCCACCAACCTCGTGACAGCCATTGCCGACGCCTACATGGATTCCTGCCCCCTCGTGGCCATCACCGGGCAGGTGACCCAGTCCATGATCGGCCGGGGCGCCTTTCAGGAGACCGACATGGTCGGCGTCACGCTGCCGATCGTGAAGCACAGCTACCTGATCACCGACATCAAGGACATCCCCCGGGTGGTCGCGGAGGCTTTTTACATCGCGGAGACCGGCCGGCCGGGTCCGGTGGTGATTGATTTCCCGAAGAACCTTCAGCAGGCAAAGGCCCAGCCCGTGTGGCCCACCCCGGAGGAGATCCGGCGCGGTCTGCGTGGCTACAATCCCAACATCACCGCCGGCGATCTGGAATTGAACGAGATCATCGGGCTGATCGAGAAGGCCGATCGCCCCGTCATCTATTGCGGCGGCGGCATCATCACCTCGGGCGCCGCCGCGGAACTCCGCAAGTTTGCCGAGACCACCCGGATCCCGGTCACCACCACCTTGATGGGCATCGGGGGCTTTCCCGAAACGCACCCGTTGTCCCTGCGCTGGCTCGGCATGCACGGATCGGCCGTGGCCAACTGGGCGGTCAGCGGCGAATTCGAGCCGCGGACCGATCCGTCGCAACCCATGGTCCGGATCCACGAGGGCGCCGACGTGCTCCTCGCGCTGGGCGTGCGCTTCGACGACCGTGTCACCGGGGCCTTCAGCGAGTTCGCGAAGCACGCGACGATCGTCCACGTGGATCTCGACGCCTCCGAGCACAACAAGAACAAGCGCGTGCAACTGGCGGTGCACGGGGACATCCGCGACGCGCTGAGCCGGCTGAACGCGCTCATCGCGCGGCGCGGGGGCATCCGGAAAACCTACCCGGGGTGGCATCGTCAGATCGAGGCATGGAAGGCCAAGGCGTCCTTCCACTACGAGGTCACTCCGGAGATCGCCGGCAGCGACCACATGAAGGACCACCTCCGGGGCCAGGAGGACCAGGTGATCCTGCCGCAAATGGTCATCGAGATGCTGTACGAGATGACCGGGGGGGATGCCATCATCACCACGGGCGTGGGCCAGCACCAGATGTGGTCCGGGCAATGGTTCAAGTACGACGAGCCGCGCACCTTCATCACCTCCGGCGGCCTCGGGTCCATGGGGTACGGCTATCCCGCGGCCCTCGGGGCCAAGGTGGCGCGTCCGGACAAGCAGGTGATTGACATTGATGGGGACGGCTCGTTCCTGATGAACATCCAGGAACTGGCGACCGCGCACGTGGAGAAGATCGCGGCCAAGGCCATCATCCTCAACAACCAGCACCTCGGCATGGTGGTGCAGTGGGAGGACAATTTCTACGCCGGCAACCGCGGCCACACCTACCTCGGCGACCCCGGGAACCGGGCACAGGTCTATCCGGACTTCGTGCGGGTGGCCAACAGCTTCAACGTGCCGGCCGAGCAGGTGATGTTCCGCCGCGACCTCCGCGCCGCGCTGCAGCGGATGCTGGATGCCAGCACGCCCTACGTTCTGAACGTGATGACGCCCTACTCGGAGCACGTGCTGCCCTTCATCCCGGCCGGGCGCACGGTGGCGGACATGAAGTGGTAGGACGCCGCGATGCGGAACCAGGACGGAACGGATGCGGGGCGCGAACGGGGCCGAAGGCGCCCGTGGGTCCTGTTGCTGCTGATCGCTCTGCTTCCCGGGGTCCCGCGGCTCGCGGCCGCCGAGCGGGTCCTGGATTTCTCCACCAACCAGCCGGGGCGGACGCCGGCGGGCTTCAAGGCGTTTGTCGCCGGTGAGGGTCCTCCGGCGGACTGGCAGGTGCAGATGGCCCGGGTGCCCTCGCTGATCGAACCGTTCAGCGACCGGGCGGCCTCCAATGCCCAGATCCCCGTCGTGGCCCAGTTGTCAAAGGACCCCAGCGATGAGCGGTTCCCGGTCTTGTATCTTGCGGATGAGCGGTTCGGCGACTTCACGTTCACCACGCGCTTCCGCATCGTCGGCGGGGTGGCGGAACAGATTGCAGGGATCGTGTTCCGCATGACGGACGAGCGGAACTTCTGCGTGGTGCGGGTCAGCGCGCTCGGCGGCAATGTGCGATTCTACCGCTTTGTGGACGGACGGCGGACCGCCCCGGTGGGCAATGACCTGCCCATCCGCAGCGGCCAGTGGTACGAACTCTCGGTGAAGGCCGAGGGGAACAAGTTCGACGTGTTCCTCGATGGACAGCGCGTCATGCCGACCCTCACCGACAACGCGCCCGCCGCGGGCCAGATCGGGTTTCTCACCAAGTCGGATACGGTTTGCGAGTTCGCCGATGTGCGGATCAACTATCGGCCGCTGGTGTCCTTTGCCGAGACGCTCCTGAAAGGCGTCCTTGAACGGCAGCCGCGGCTCTTGAATTTGAGAATTTACGGCACCACAGCGACCCGGCCCGAATTGCACGTCCTGGCGGCCAGGAACCCCGGGGAGATTGGGCTGGCGGCGTCCGATGTGGAGACCGGCGTGCTGGACAGCAACGAGACCTATTACGGCCGTGGCGATCAGGAAATTCTCGTGACCGCACCGCTCCGGGACCGCAATGGCGACGCGGTGGGCGTCGCCAAGTTCTTCCTGAAGCCCTTCGCCGGACAGACCGAGGCCAACGCCGTCGCCCGCGTGCTGCCGACGGTCCGCTGGATGGAGGCGCAACTCGCTGCCAGCGAGGGCCTCGGCGAGTAACCAGCCCCGGGAACCTGGGGACTATTCCCCGGCCCGCCGCGGAGAAACCGGATGGGGCGGGCCGAACGATCCGAACCCACCCCCTGCCGGGCCACCGAACTCCGGCTTGTTGCCCAAATGTGACCCGAACTCCTTTGCCCGAATCTGGCAGGCCCAATGCTATGCTCTGAGGCATGAGAGCAGCCGTCTTCTTCGAACGCGATGGGATCCTCAATCTTTGCGACACGGTGCAGGGACGCCCCGCGCCTCCCTTGAGACTGGATGAGCTCCGGGTCCATCCGGACGCCCCGCGCTGTCTGGCGGTGCTCAAACGCGCCGGATTCGTCCTGATCGGCACGACCAACCAGCCGGCGGTTTCCGAGGGCCTCCTCAGCCGCCGGGAACTCGATCTCATGCACGCCCTGTTGCAGCGCAAACTGCCGCTCGATGCCCTGCTGATGTGCCCGTATGACGACCCGGATCACCCCTGCCACAAGCCCCAGCCCGGCATGTTCCTGGAAGCCGCCTTCCAGTGGAGCCTCGATCTGGACCGGTCGTTTGTCGTCAGCGACAAGTGGATGGATGCCAAGGCCGCCCAGGTGGCCGGATGCACCAGCGTGATGCTGAACTCTCCGTGGATCGGCGACGATCACCACGATTTCGTGGTCGCGGATCTTCCCGCGGCCGTCGCCAAGATTTTGGATCTCCACGAGCACCTGCATGGCCACACCCTTGCTGCCAGCGCCTGAGCTTCCGCGTCCGGTGCGGACCGATCCGCCCGCCGATGCCGGCGGCCGGCGCGGGTTTGATCCGTTTCCCCGGCGCCGGCGCCGCCCGGAACGCCCGCTGCGCCAAAGGATCCGGTCGGCCGACCGGGAGGGCTGAAGGTCCTCTTTCCCGTCGCGTCGCGGGGCGTGCGCTGCTAGACAGCCGCCGTGTCGCTTCCCTCCCTCGGGTTTCTCGGTGCCGGCAAGATGGCAACGGCACTGGCGCGCGGCTTTCTCGGTGCAGGACTGGTCGGCCCCTCCGGTCTGGTGGCGAGTGATCCGGCGCGCCCGGCCCTCGACGCCTTTGTCGCTGCGACCGGCGGACGTGCCGTGTCATCCAATGCGGAGGTGGCGAGGGAGGCGGATCTCCTGTTTCTGGCGGTGAAGCCCGGGCACGTCCCCGGGGTCTTGAACGGGCTGCGCGGGCTGCTGGAGCCTTCGAGGCACCTGGTGGTGTCCATTGCCGCGGGAGTCCCGCTGTCCATCCTGGAGACCGCGGCGCCCGGGGTGCGCATCATTCGCGTGATGCCCAACACGCCGGCGCTTGTCGGCGCGTCGGCCTCGGCGTACGCCGCGGGCGCGGCGGCGACACCGGCGGACACCGAGGTCGTGCAGCGGCTGCTGGCCAGTGTCGGGCTGGCGATCCCGGTCGCGGAGCCGCTGCTGGACGCCGTGACCGGACTGAGCGGCAGCGGACCCGCCTACGCCTTTCTGATGATCGAGGCGCTTGCCGACGGCGGCGTGGCTGCCGGGCTGCCGCGCGACATCGCCCAACAACTCGCGGCGCAGACGTTGCTTGGGGCGGCCACGATGGTGCTGCAGACCGGACAGCACCCCGGAGTGCTGAAGGACGCGGTATGCAGCCCGGGCGGCACGACCATCGAGGCGGTGCAGGTGCTGGAGGACGGGGGGCTTCGCGGCACGCTGATGCGTGCCGTGCGGGCTGCCGCCGCGAAATCGAGGTCCCTTGGGAATTCCTGAAGCCGCACACCGTGTCGTTTCCGCCCCCAACCTCCCGCCAGGCGCGAGTCATCTGGTTCTCGGTCACGACGTTCGCCGTGGCGCTTTCGCTCGCGTTGCTGGCCCTCCTGCTGTTCGGTCTCGGCCGGCTCATTGATCTGCTCTCGCCGGTCCTCTGGCCCCTGGCGATCGGTGTCGTGCTGAGCTACCTGCTGGCGCCCGTGGCGGATTGGCTCGTGGAGCGCCGCATTCCCCGGTTGCGTGCCGTCTGCCTCGTATTCTTTGCGGGCGCGGTCCTGATCCTCGGGATGCTGGGCAGCGTGGTGCCGCGGGTCCTGGTCGAGGCCCGCGATCTGGCGTCCCAGGTGCCCGCTTACGCCGCCAAGGCGCGGGTCAGAATCGAGCATTGGATCGAGCGGCCGCCGGCCTCAGTGCTGCGGCTGATGCCGGACGAATGGCGGCAGCGCCTCGACTCACTGCGCAAGGCCATTCCCGGCGGAGGAGCCTCAAGCCGCACCGAGCCCCCTCCCGTGACCAACGCCGCACCGCCGGTTCCATCGCCCACCGAGCCCATCGCGACGGATCCGTCCGGGACTGCGGAGGAGCCCCCGACCCAGGCGATCGCCGCCCTGCCCGAGCCCGCCGCCTCCACCGCGGAGTCGCCGGTATGGATCCGCGCCTTTGATCCCCGCGCCCTCAAGTCCGTCGGCACCTGGATCGCGACCATCGGGCCGGATTTCGTGCATTGGAGCCTCGGAAAACTGGGGCGGGTGGCGGCGTGGTTCGGACTTCTGGCCGGACTGCTCCTCGTGCCCGTGTACACGTTTTTCTTCCTCCTGGAGCAACCCCGGATCGCCCGGTCCTGGACCGACTATCTCCCGGTGTCCGATCCCGATGTGAAGACCGAGGCGATCTTCGTCCTTCGCAGCATCAACGAGGCTCTGATCGTATTTTTCCGCGGACAGGTCCTGGTCGCGCTGTGTGACGGGGTGCTGTATGCCGTGGGCTTCAGCCTCATCGGGCTGCCCTACGCCCTGTTGCTTGGCGCCATGGCCAGCGTGGTCACGATCGTCCCCTTTCTCGGCGCGGCACTCACCTGCGGCACCGCACTGGTGGTCGCCCTGCTCCAGTTTGAAGGCTGGAGGCTCCCGCTGTTGGTGCTCGTCGTCTTTGGAGTGGTCCAGGTGATTGAGGGGTTCGTCCTGCAGCCCCGCATCATCGGCGATCGGGTCGGACTCCACCCGCTGACCGTGATTGTCGCCCTGATGGTCGGCACCGCGCTGATGGGAGGCATCCTGGGTGGACTGCTGGCGATCCCGATAACCGCCACCTTGGGAGTGCTCATGGGACGCTACGTCTGGCGCCGGAAGGCCGGGGCATCACCCTGAGCGGCCGTCTCCACCTCAGCCGGGTCGCGGCGTCTTGTGCGAAGGATCCAGGATCCATGACGCCGCCGCGGCCAGATCATCCACCACCACAGTCGCCGTCTCCCGGAGCCTTGCGGCCTCAAGGCGGGCGGTCTCCCCGCCATACCCCGTGCGTACCAGAAGGGACGCCGCGCAACCGGCACGTTGTCCGGTCTCCACGTCAATCCATTTGTCCCCGACCATGTAGCTGCTCCCCAGATCCACGCCGAATTCCTCGCGAGCATCCCACAAGGCCTGGGGCGAGGGCTTCCGCAGCCGGCCGGGCTGCCCCGGCGCCTCGGGCGCCACATAGATCCGGTCCAGACGCACGCCGTGCTCCTTCAGTAATGCGGTCATCCGGTCGTGGACGGCCTCGAGGTCGCGCCAGGTGAAACGGCCGCGTCCGATGCCCGACTGGTTGGTGACCATAAAGAGGCGAAACCCGGCGTCCGCCAGGCGTCGGAGGGCCGGCCCCGCGCCAGGGTACAACTCGAAGTCGTCCGGGCGCGACAGGTAGTGACGTTCGACGTTGAGGGTGCCATCGCGATCCAGAAATACCGCCCGGACCGTGGAGGGGGTCATGCGGGTTCCTCAAAACTGGCCTGGAGCTCCGCCGGATTCACAGTGGCCGTGCCCATTTTGCCCACGACCACTCCGGCGGCGTGGTTGGAGAAGATCGCCGCCTCCACGGGGTCGGCCCCGGCCGCAATGGCCAGCGTGAAACTGGCGATCACCGTGTCGCCGGCACCCGACACGTCGTACACCTCGCGGGCCACGGTGGGGACGTGGATGGGATCCCGGCCCGGGCGACACAGCAGCATCCCGAGTTCGCCCAGCGTGATCAGCAGGACCTCCGGTGCCAGCCCGGCAAGCAGATGATCGGCGACGGCGCGCAACGGGGCGTCCTGGAGCGGGTCCGCCTGGCGCGCCGTGTCGTCCTGACCCGCCAGTTCGAAGGCTTCCTTCCGGTTGGGCGTGATCAGCGACACCCCGGTGAGATCCCGGTGATGCACCGGCTTGGGATCCACGCTCAGCCAGCATCCACGCGCATGGCAGCGCTCCTTCACCGCCTGAAGCAGGCTGGCGGAAACCACCCCCTTGCCATAGTCACCAATGCTGACCGCGTGCGCTCCCTCGAGGGCGTCGTCGAACTGCCTCAGGAGCCGGCGGGCCGTGGCCTCGCTGATGTCCCCGCACGATTCGCGATCGAGGCGCGTGACCTGCTGCTGGTGTGCGACGATGCGCGTTTTCGTGGTCGTCAGGTGCCCCGGCAGTCCGAGGAGTCCGCGGCAGTCCACCTGCTGGTCCTCCAGAAGCAGTCGGAGCTGGGTTCCGTGAAAGTCCTCACCGACCACTCCGATCAACTGCGCCTGCCCGCCCAGTGCGGTCAGGTTTCGCGCCAGATTGGCCGCACCGCCGGGCATGAAACTCTCACGCTCGAACTCCACCACGGGCACCGGAGCCTCCGGCGAGATCCGCGTGACGCGGCCCCAGATGAAATGATCGAGCATGACATCGCCCAGAACGAGAATCCGGGTGCGGGCGCCCGCCTCGAGCAGTTCCCGAACCCGACGAGGGGAGAGACCGTTCATGTCCGGACAGCCTACCGGCGGAGGCTTCCCACCGGCAAGCGCCCCGGGGGTCCGGGGCCATCGGCCGCCCCCGTCAACGCCCGGCGACGACGCCTGCCGGCCCGCGTGCCGCCCGTCGAGGCATTGCGTCCCGGGCGCTGCCATTCCACGTTGGCGCGTGTCGTCGCCGTCCTCGTCCCCGGATCCCGCAACACCCTCCCGCCCTCGCGTGGAGTCCCTTCGCCAGGCGCTGCGGATCTTCCGGCATCTCCATCCGTACCGCCGGCGCTTCGCGGGCTCCCTCGTGGCCCTGCTGCTGGCCTCGTCCCTTGGCCTCGCGTTTCCTTACCTGACCGGACGCCTTCTGGACGCCTCCACGCAGCCGGTGCTGGCGGGGGGCGGGAATCTGCTGAACCGCCTGGCGCTCCTGCTGGTCGCGACGTTGGCTGTGCAGGCGTTTTTCTCATTTTTCTCCTCGTACGGATTCAACCGCTGCGGGGAAAGCGCGCTTGCCGACCTGCGGCGGGAGACCTTCGGGCGCCTGCTCGGCCTGCCGATGGCGTTCTTCGCCCGCCGTCGCGTCGGCGAACTCTCAAGCCGCCTCTCTGCCGACCTCACCGTGATCCAGGAAACGCTCACCGGAACCGTACCCCAGTTCCTCCGCCAAAGCGTGCTCCTCACCGGCGGCATCGTGCTCATCATCACCACCTCCTGGCGGCTGGGCGCCGTGATGATCTCCACCTTCCCCGTGCTGCTGCTCGCCGCGGTCCTCATCGGGCGCCGGATCCGTGCGCTGTCACGCACGGCGCAGGATCACCTCGCGGAGGGCGGCACGGTGGTCGAGGAATCCCTCCACGGCATCGTGAATGTGAAGGCCTTCGGGAATGAGCGCTTTGAACTCGCCCGGTACTCCCGGCACCTCGCGGATTTTCTGGGGGTGATCCTTCAAACCGCCCGCCTGCGCGCCTCGCTGGTGTCCTTCATCATCTTTGGTGTCTTCGGATCCATCGTGCTGGTGTTCTGGTTCGGGGCGCGCCTGATGCAGGCGGGTGAGATGACCTTCGGCGAACTGACCCGGTTCATCCTGTACACCACGTTTGTCGGCGGCTCGGTGGCGTCCTTCGCCGAGGTGTTCAGCCAGATGCAGAAGACCCTCGGCGCCACCGAACGCGTCCGGGAACTCCTCGACGAGACGCCCGAGATTCCGATGACATCCGGCGCATCCTCCGGCCCGGTGCCACGGCTGCGCGGCGAGGTCCGCTTCGACGCGGTTGAGTTCCGGTATCCGTCCCGTCCCGACGTCGCCGCCCTGCAGCGGCTCACGCTCCACGCGGCACCGGGCGAACGCATCGCCCTCGTGGGTCCGAGTGGCGCCGGGAAATCCACCATCGTCTCCCTGTTGTTGCGCCTCTATGAACCGACCTCGGGTCGCCTGTTTCTCGACGGGCGTCCGGCAGACACCTACCCGCTGCCGACGGTGCGCGGCAACATGGCGATCGTGCCCCAGGAGGTCCTGCTCTTCGGTGGCTCGATCGAGGAGAACATCCGGTACGGGAAACCGGACGCCACCGCCGCCGAGGTGCATGCGGCGGCCCGTCGCGCGGCCTGCCATGAATTCATCGAACGGTTTCCCGAGGGCTACCAAACCCGGGTGGGGGACCGGGGTGTGAAACTGTCCGGCGGCCAGCGGCAGCGCATCGCCATCGCCCGGGCCCTGCTCAAGGACCCGGCCATCCTGATCCTGGACGAGGCCACCAGCTCGCTGGATTCGGAAAGCGAGCGACTGGTTCAGGAGGCGCTCGGCGAGTTGCTGGCCGGCCGCACGGCATTCGTCGTGGCACACCGGCTTTCCACCGTGCGCCAGGTGGACCGCATCTATGTGATCGAGGACGGCACCGTCACGGAATCCGGATCGCACGATCTCCTGATGGCGCGCCCTGGCGGCACCTATCGCCGCCTGGCGGCGCTGCAGTTCCAGGAACCGGCGGCCATGGGGGCCTGAGCATCGCAGGGAGCGATTTCATCCCGGTTCCCCGATGGCGCGGGTCGCCGGAATCGTCCAGGCGGAGGGGTGGGCATCAAACCCCAGCGGGCGGTAATAATCCACCGCCTTGGGGGCCGCCAGAAGGATCAGGAGAGCCCGGGGACCCAGTCGCGATTGGGTCAGTCGCATCAGCTCCCGGCCGATGCCCTGCCTCTGGTAGTGGAAATCCACCGCGAGTTCGGCGAGGTAGCAACAGTACTCAAAGTCCGTCAGGGATCGGGCCACTCCGACGAGGCGGTCTCCATCCCACGCCGTGCACAGCAGGTTGGCGTGCTTCAGCATCGCCGCCATGCACCCTGGATCCTCCACGGGACGACGCTCCGCCAGGGTGGACCGTCGAAGGACGTCAATGAACTCCTCGACCGAGATGGGGCGCCGATGTTCGTAAACAATGTGCATGGGCCAACGACGGTTGAACGGCAGATGCGGGCACCTTGCAACGGCCGGTCCCCCGAGGCAATGCGCAGCCCGAACCGTCGTGCCGGACGAAATTTTCTCGCCGGACGGGTCCGGGAGCGCAGCCTCGCCGGATGTCGAATCGCCTGCTGCTCGTGGACGGCCATGGATACGCCTACCGCGCCTTCCATGCCATCCGGTCGCTCAATGCCCCGGACGGCGCACCGACCAATGCGATCTACGGCTTTGTGAAGATGCTGCAAAAGATGGTGGGTCACCTGAAACCCACACATATCCTTGTCGTCTGGGATGCCGGTCTCGCCGCCGAACGGGCCGCGGCGCTGCCGGAGTACAAGGCGAACCGGGCGCCCACTCCGGAACCGCTCGAGCGGCAGTTTCCCCAGATCGAGGCCTGGCTGGATGCGGCGGGGTATCCGCAACATTGCGAAGACGGCACCGAGGCGGATGACTGGATCGGCACCTACGCCCGCCGGGCGGAGGCGGCCGGCTGGGGTGTGGTGATTGCCAGTGCGGACAAGGATTTCCTGCAACTCGTCAACGACCGCATCGGCATCCTCAACCCCAACGACAAGTCCGAGAAGATCTGGGGGGCGACGGACGTCGTGACCAAGACCGGGGTCACACCAGGGCAGGTGGCGGACTGGCTGGCGTTGGTGGGTGACGCCGTGGACAACATTCCCGGGGTCCCGGGCGTGGGCCCAAAGACTGCGGCAGAGCTGCTCCGGAAGTATGGCTCGATCGAGACGCTCTATGCCCGGTTGCCGGAGATCCGTTCGGAGTCCCAGCGCAATGCCCTCGCTGGCGCCGCCGAAGCTGTGAAGCGCAACCAGCTCATGGTTCGGCTTCATGAGGCGAAGTCTGGAGGCCCCGGCCTCGATCAGCTTTTGCCGCGCACTCCGGATCTGCCCGCGCTCCGGAGCTTCTACGCGCGCTGTGGGTTCAAAAGCCTCCTCTCCGAGGTTGCGGAAACCGGGAATGCCACCGTGCAGGGCACGCTGCTGTAAGGATCCGAACCGCAGGGTCATCGTCTGCGGACCCAAAGGGCGCTGGCGCGTCGCGGGCCCCACCGGGTCACCCACCGGCTCCCTTCCCGACAGGGCGAAGCTCCGCGGAGCCTTCGCCGGATCTCGATTCCGCGACCCCTCACGGCGCATTTTCCGGGATTGCCAGCGGCCGCGATTGGTCCTGATTTCTTCGCGATGAACACCCGGGCATTCAAAGTCTTCCGTCTTCTCATCGCAGCCGGAGGTCTTGTCTTGGGAGCTTCAGCCGCGGTGGAGGAGACCCCAGCCGCCCCGGAGCTCGGGACGCCCCAGGCTCCGGAGAAGGTGGCGCGGTTTCTCGAACTCTTTGTCGGCGGTTATCAGGTCCACGGACGGCGGGATCCAAAGTGGGACCCGGCGGCCCTTTCGGCCTTGAAACAGTTTGCCGATGCCCGCTCAGGCGCGGTTGAGTGGACCACGGAATCGGGCCGGGAGATGGTCCGGTTGGCGCGAGCGGCTCTTGATTCCGGATGTCCGGACCCACTGGTCCAGTACATTCATTGGAGGCGGGGCGACCGGGCAGCCCGGGCCCTGATCAACATCACGGAAATCGCCAGTTCGCTGGAGGCCAGCGGTTACGACCCGCTCCTCAAGAGCTACGGGCATTACTGGGCCTACGAAGCGCTCCACCCGGCACCGCGCTCGACGCCGCCGTCCGCCCAGGCGCTCCGTGCCCTCTCGGACGCCATGGCCCGGTTTCGGGAGGCCCTTGAGCGGCCAGGATTTCCCGAGAATGAGTTCGAAGATCTCGGGCGATCCCTCGCGGCACAGCTCAACACATCGGCGCTGGTGGACCTTCACTGGCCTGCTGTGGAAACGCTGCTCGTCTCGCGCCATGGGGATTCCGCGGCAGCCCAACTATTTCTCGGCGACCGATCCACGACGTTCGCATGGACGGCTCGCGGAGGGGGTTGGGCCTCGGACGTGACGGAAACCGGTTGGCGGCTCTTTGAGACGCGCCTGTCAACGGCGGAGACTGCGCTTCGCAACGCCTGGCGGCTCGATCCCTCGCTCCCGACCACGCCCGAGCGGATGATCTGGGTCTGCATCGGGCGCGGGCACAATCGCAGAGAGATGGAACTTTGGTTTCAGCGCGGTAGAAATCTGACGGTAGGTTCCTATGAGTTGCACCATGGCAAGGCGACCTACCTGATGCCGAAATGGCACGGTTCGATCAAGGAGGTCCTGGAATTTGGCCGCCAGTGTCTGACCGAGCCGGGTGCTGCCGGACGCCCCCGGCTTACCCTCGTGGACATCCACGAGGAGCTTGAGCGCTGCTCCCGCACCTCCGCGAAGGTGGATCTCGCCTATTTCCGTGAGCCGGTGGTCTGGCGGGAGATTCGCAGCTCGTTCGAGGCGTTCTTCAAGGACCAGCCGGAGGCGGTCGGATGGCACCATAATTTTGCCCTGCACGCGTGGCGGGCCCAGGACTGGGCGGTTCTGAATGCCGAAATCCCGAAACTGGGGTCGAAGATCAATTTCAAGTACTTCGGAGGGCAGGACGCTTACGAGCAGATGCTTGCCGATGCCGCTGCCCATGCTGCGCGTTGAGAGGCTCTGGGCGGAGAGACTCCGGTGGGCCGCATGAACGCAAGCCCTCCCGGGTGGAGCCCGTGCGACTTGACCGATTCGGGGCCAGCGGTCGAACTGGGCGTGTTGCCTGCAGATCCACCAGCCAGCCGGCCCCGGAGAGGGGGCGATCGCGGGCGCCGTCGCGTGCTCGCCGCATGGCGGGGGGTGGACCTCACCGAGGCGGAACGCGCGAGGGACTCCGCGGGACGTTCCCTTGCGGATCTGCTGCCGAGAGTCCTTCAGGGGATCCGGATTGACCGCCGCCAGGCCGAGTCCCAGATCGCCATCCTCTGGAACCAGATCGTTGATCCCCAAATCGCCGCCCACGCCCAACCGGTTGCCCTCGTCCGGGGGACTCTTGTGGTGGCCGTGGACAACAGTGTCTGGCTTGAGGAACTCGTCCGATACCGCCGTGAGGAGATCCTCGAAAGGGTTCAAGACGCCTTCGGCAAGACGATCGTCCGAAAGATCGCCTATCGCATCGGGTGAAGCGGGAGAACACCGCGCGTCCCGCGGCTGCATTCGCTACCCTACCGACCGGTTCCCACGCGCACGCGCCGCGGCGATGGCGTCGGCATAACCCTCGCGAAAGGTGGGGAAGTGCGGGGCCCAGCCGGTGGTGGCGCGCAGCTTCCGGTTGCTCACCCGCTTGTCGGTGATGCCGCGTTTCCTTGGACCCGCCTCCGCCGGATCGGCGGTTGGGGCCATCGGGCGGCCAAGTTCGGAAGCCAGCCATCCCAGGAATTCCCGCTGACGGACGGGCTGATCGTCCACGGCGTTGTAGGTATCGCCCGGTCGCCCGTGCTCCAGCACCGCGTGAAGCGCCCCGGCGACGTCATCGCGATGGATCATGTTGATCCACCGGGAGCCGTCCCCCTGCTGCCGGGCCTCTCCGCGGAGGAATTGCTGGAAGAGGTGGCCCCGACCGGGGCCGTAGATGCCGGCCACCCGCACGATGCATCCGGGAACCAGCCCGGTCAGGGTCGCGTCGCGCACCAACTGTTCCACCTCGACCAGGACCCGCCCGGTGTCGGTGGACGGCTCGGCGGGCGCGGTCTCGTCCACCCACTCACCGGTGGTCTGTCCATACACGCTGGTGCTGCTGGTGTACGCGAACGCGGCCGGGGGGGTCCGTGCCAGCCATTCGAGCAGATGACGCATTCCATCGCGATACACGCTGGCATACGCGGCGGGGCCTCCGCGGGAGGACGATACGGCATTGATCACCCAGTCAAACGGGCCGGGCAGCGACGCGAGCGTTTCCGGGCGTGTCACGTCGCCGGCGAGCGGTGCAACCCCCGCTGCAGCAAGTTCCGGCAGATCGCCTGTCGAACGTCTCAGGCCGAAAACCTGATGGCCGGATGCCAACAAGCGGCGGGCGAGCGCGAGCCCGACATAGCCACAGCCGACAATCAAGACCCGGCGGGAATCCGTCATGCGGCACCACCCTGTGGTCGCGACGCCCGGGCGCAAGAGAATCGGCGATCCGGTTTGGTGTTTCGAGATCGGGCGGCCCAAGGGACCGGACAAAGCGGACAAAGGGGCGGACGAAGGGACAGGTCAGAATGGCGCTAAGTTAAGAGCCAACAAAACTGGGGCTTTTGACTGAGCGTCGGTAGCGGTTTTTGTGCGGGATTTCCCTATAAACCCGGCGTGGAGCCGTCAAGAGCGGATAGGGCTTTGGACGACGCTTGACCGCTCTGGGTTCTCGTCGTCCGGGACGCTCGGGCACCAAATCTGCCGCCACGACTTTGTACAGTTGCTGCTGAATCCGTTGCCGTCGTTTGGCGCTGGGGGCGCGGAGGCAGGCTTCGGCAAAGGTGTGCACCGCGCCAAGAGTGCCCTTAAAGCTGATCCGCTGCAGGGGGACGAGGTGACGGCGGGCGGCCTCCAGGGCCACCCGGCGCACCAGATTGTGTGACAGGAAATGCAGGCGCAATTCCCGATCAATCATGGCCGGCGATTTGCAGCTCAAGTGCTCCATCTGCAGTGTCGTCTTGAGGTGCCGGAAGCTCAGCTCCATTTCCCAGCGACGCAGGTAGAGTTCGGCCAGGGCCTGGGGCGGATACCTCACCGGATCCAGCAGCGTGGTGACCAGGAGCACGGAACGGGTTCGGAAGCCGGGCACTCGCATCGCGACTCGCACCACCCGAACCGTGATTTCGTCGGGCAACTGGGCCCAGAACTCCTCACTCATGTATCGGGGTTGGCTGCCGCGATGCCAGACGACCAGGCGGTCGTCGGTTCCCAGACGTTTGCCCCGGCGAAAATCCAGCCGGCGCATGGCGGTGTTGGCTCGAAAGACCCCATCCAATCCGCGGGCCAAACATTGCGCCAAGACCGGAAAGTTTCCAAACCCCCGATCCCCCAGGAGCACCTCGCCGGCGGAGAAGCACTCCAGGAGTGAGGCCAGCAGGCTCAACTCATGCTGGTACCAGTGCCCGGTGACCCAATGAACCATCATGCCGGTGGCCAAGCAGAAACTGGCCAGGATCCGTGCCACCGGGAAGCCGCATCCGGGCTTCTGGGTATTGGACTGAGGAAACACGGCCTGATTTTCCGGGGTATCGGCCATGGTGACGCAGGTGCCGTCCAGCGCGCGGACGCGTCGGCCGCACCACAGATCGCCCTGGGTCACCCGGCGCTCCGCGTCCTGCACGACCTGATTGTGGATCTCCTCCAGACGTTCCACAGGCAACTTGGCTCGCGCCATGCAATAGGCGGTCCGGTCATCGGTCGGCGCGGGAAGGCCTTGAGAGGTGCACAACGCGATGGCTTGGCGCACCGCATCACGACAGGAGGAACCGGCCTGGGCGACCTGCCAGAGGAAGCACCAGAACGTCAGTCGCAACGTCCACTGCCGCTGACGCGAAAAGTCCTTCTCGTCCTGCTGGGAGAGGCGCCAGGCGGGAATCCAGGGTTCAAACAAGCGTTCGAGTTGGTGGACGGAATGCTGGGCGGGAGTGTGGAACTTCTTGTAGGCACGTTGAAATCCGCCAGCCCACGAGGGGAAATCAGGAGTTGACATATCGGACAGTGCATACACTGTCCCATTGTTGACGCGGAATCCACCACAAAGTACTATTTTGCCCGTGAAAAACTCCAACGAGTCCTACCCCCAGGAATATGAGCGCTTGCGGGCACAATTGGCGCAGACCGGCTGGGTGGCGCTGGGCAGCGTGGTGGAACGAGACCAACCTGGCCAAGGCGGTCCGCGCTACCAGTGGTCGCGGAGGGTGAATCAGAAGACCGTCACGGTTGCCTTGAGCCGGGAGCAGTTTGATTGGATCAAACACGCTATCCAGAGGAATCGGAAGGCATGGGAAATCTTGGAGCAAATGCACCAACAAAGTCTCGAGTACATGTGGAAAACGCTTCCGAGCACCACCCGTCGCAAACGCCTCACCAAGAAAACGTTAGGGCTTAACTAAGCGCCATTCGGGACAGGTCAACAGTGCGGGTACGGAGCCTCAGGAGGCCATGGCTTGGATTCACGGCCAAAGGGACAGGTCATTGGGTGCGGACAAGGGGACAGGTCAACCGTTCGGACCGGCCAAAGGGACAGGTCAACAGTGCGGGTACGGAACTTCAGGAGGCCATGGCTTGGATTCACGGCCAAAGGGACAGGTCATTGGGTGGGCGATCCGGTTCGGACAAAGGGACAGGTCAACCGATTGGGGTCATTGGGAAGGGTTTCGGGGGACGACAAGCGACAAGGGGACAGGTCATTGGGAAAGGGTTCGGAGAAAGGGACCGGAGAAAGGGACAGGTCAACCGTTCGGATATGGAACCGCGAACCCGGCGGGTGGCGACTGCACCCGCGCGCGGCTCGCCAGAGGTCCGCTTCACGATCGGGGGCCGTCCGTGGGACTCGCCCCCCACGGGCTCCGCCGATAGGGTGCCCTCCATGAATCGTCACCCGCGGACGGTCCTCGCAGTGGTCCTCGGTTCCTTCTTCATCTCGGGGGTCGCCGGGCTGCTGTACCAGGTGGTCTGGACCCGCTACCTCGCTCTTTTCCTTGGGCATACCAGCTATGCGGTCATCGCAGTGCTGGCGGCCTTCATGGGCGGGCTGGCGCTGGGCAATGCGTGGTTGGGTGCGGTGGCGGATCGTGTCCGGCGTCCGCTCTTGATGTACGCCGGTCTTGAGCTGGGCATCGGGGTTTTTGCCCTCCTGTTCCCGAAGTATTTCAGCCTGATGCAGGGGGCGTTCATCGGGGTGGTCCGCGCCGCCGGCCCCGAAGGCGTGGCGCGGCTGACGCTGCAATTCCTGTTCGCGGGGGCGACCATTCTCCTTCCAACGGTGCTGATGGGCGCAACGCTGCCGGTGCTCACGCGGTTTGTGACGCGCTCGCTGTCGGAACTGCGGGGGCGGGTGGCCACCCTGTACGCCATCAACAGCACTGGGGCGGTGTTCGGCACCTTGTGGGCCGATTGGTGGCTGATTCCGGGGATGGGTCTGGAGCCGACGGTTCAACTGGGGGCGGTGCTGAGCCTCGCTGTGGGGTTGGTGGCGTGGGGAGTCAGCAGGGCGACGGGGGAATCGGACGATCCGGTGCCCGCGGCGACGGCCGAACCGGTCGCGGAGACCTTCACCCCGGCGCAACTGCGGCTGGCGCTGGCGGCCATCGGCATCTCGGGGTTTGTGGCCATGGTCTACGAGGTGGCCTGGACCCGCCTGCTGGCGCTTTCGCTGGGCTCCAGCACCCACGCCTATTCGCTCATGCTGGCGACCTTCATCAGCGGCATCGCGGCGGGTGGCTGGTGGGTCGCGCGATGGCGGCATCCGGGCGGCACCCTGGAGGCCTTTGGCAAGGCGGAGCTCGCGCTGGCGGCGTCGTTGTTTGTGTCCATCTGGTTCTACGACCTGTTGCCGTGGTGGTTCGTGGAATTGTCGGAGCTGCTCGGGCGCACCGCCGGGGCGTTCGCGCTGTACGAGTTGATCCAGGCGTTGGTGTGTTTCGGAGTCATGTTCCTGCCCGCCGCCTGCCTCGGCACCACGCTGCCGCTGGCGAGCCGGGCGGCGACCGCGGCACTGGCGGTGAGCGGACGCTCGGTGGGCCGGGTGTTCGCGTTGAACACCCTCGGGACCGTTCTGGGTGCGGTGGTCGGGGGCCTCGTGCTGCTGCCGATGCTCGGGCTGGCCAGGACGTTCGCCCTGGGAATTGCAGTGAACGCCCTGCTGGGCATGGCCATCCTCGCCCCGCGCTGGCGTCACCGGGCCCTGGTCTGGGCGGTGCCCGCCGCGGTGCTCGTGGTCACGTGGTGGGGCGCAGTCCGGTTGCAACCGAGATGGGAGCGGGCCTTCGCGCTCGGGATCTGGCGGGCCGGGATCACCCGACCCACCCTGGCGGACTACCGGGCCATGGTGGACGCCGTGGACCTTCGATTCTACCGCGACGGCGCCGGATCCAGCGTTGCCGTCATTGCCGACCGCCTGTCCTCGGGGGTCGAGCAGCTTTCCCTGCGGGTCAATGGCAAGACCGACGCCACCTCGGTGGGTGACATGTCCACCCAGGTGCTCATGGCCCATGTACCCATGCTGGTGGGACCCGGCGGCCGTGAAGCACTGGTCGTGGGACTTGGCAGCGGGGTGACCGTCGGCTCGTTCCTTCGTCATCCGTCCATCACCCGGGTGGAAGTCGTGGAAATCTCGCCGGAGGTGGTGGAGGTCGCCGGACGCTTCTTCGGCCCGGCCAATCACTCGGCGTTGTTGGATCCGCGGGTCCACCTGGTCATCGAGGATGCCAAAACGTTCCTTCAAACCACGCCTCGAACTTACGACGTCATTGCCACCGAGCCGTCAAATCCGTGGATGGCCGGTGTCGCCGGGGTGTTTTCCCGCGAGTATTATCTGAACCTCCGGTCGCGACTGAATCCCGGGGGCGTCGTGGCCCAATGGTTTCAGGTGTATGAATCCAGCGACCGGATCGTGGACATCGTCATCCACACGTTCAGCTCGGTGTTCCCCAACGTGGGCGTGTGGCACATCGGCCCGGGGGACGTGCTGCTCATCGGGACCCTGGGGCCGATGATGCCCGATCTCGCCGACCTGCAGCGGCGCTTCAACGAACCCGGGGTCCGCGACGAGCTCGCCTCGGTCGGCATCCAGTCCCCGATGACCCTGCTGGGACTTGAACTGATCCCGCAGGGTGCGGGCGCGTCCGTGCCGGAGGCGTTTCCAGAAACGCCCATTCACAGCGATTTCCATCCGATCCTGGAATATGCGGCACAACGCGCGTTTTTCGAGCGTGGCAATGCGGAGAAGCTCTTTGTCGTCGGCGAACCCCAGCAACCCCGCTCCCGCATGCTGCTCTCACAGTGGCGCCCGCTCGCCGAGCTGGGACCTGCGGACTTCCGCCAGTTCGCGACGTTGTTCCGGGCGTCCTCGATCCCGGAGGCCACCATCCTCCGGTCGCAGGTGCGCCGATGGCTGGAGGTCGCCCCGGACGACCTGTATGCCCTCGAGTGGCTGGCCGGTCTGGACCGCAATGTGCCCAGCGCGGAAGCCCCGTCGGCGATGCTGGCGGCGCGTCCGAATTTTCGAGTCGCGCGGGAACAACGGGCCGTGCCGCTGCTCCGGATTGAAGCGACCGCACTGTTGAACGTGCATCGGGCGCGTCGGACGGCGTATTACGTCCCGGATTCGGCATCCCTCGAAGCGTTGTTGGCGGAACTGATCGCGGTGGATCCGGAGGAGCGGCGACTGCACCGCGCGCATCTGGCGGAAGTGTTGTGGGACCGTGGGGAGGATGCGCGGTTCCGGGAGCTCGCAACGCTGGTCTTCGCGCCGCCCTCCGAGGAAACCGGGCTGGTGAATTTCCAGTCGGATTCCCGGGCGCCGGCGGCGGTCGTGTTGCGGATGATGCTCGACGCCGAGCGACGCGGCGACCTCAGGGGTGCGGTGCAGGTGGTGCGCGATGCCATCAGCCGCGGCATCGCCGGGCAGGCCGGGCGGGACCGGGATCCGGTGCTGGAGTACGAGGTGCGGCGGCTGCTGACCCTCGCGCTGGCCCGGCCTGCGGAATCCGGTCTGCAGTCGGGCCTGCCGGGCCTCGCTCCGTAGGCGCCGCCGGACCGTGAACCCGGGATCAGGAACGCCCCGAATCCGCGCGGTCGGCCGGCCCCGGATCCGGGGAGCGCCTCACCAACAACCGGCCGATCAGCAGCCAGAGCAACGGGGGGCCCAGCAGGCTGAGTGCGGTGGCAATGCCGGGGTGACGGTTTCCCGCGTGGCCAACCCAGGCGTAGGTAAAACTCATCGGCACGGACCCGCAGACCAGGGCGGCCGCGAACGTAGTCCAGCGCATCCGGATCAATCCGGCTGCGCAGGAAATCACTTCAGGAAACAGCGGGAGCCATCGGGAGAGCACGACCAGCCAGGCACCCCATCGTTGGAAGAGCCGGGTCCCGCGCTCCAGGTCCCGGACACCCACGAGGCGCAACGCAACCCCCCGGCCAAGGGCGCGGCAAAGTCCGTACCCGATCATCCCCGAGGTGAGGGATCCCGCGGCCCCGATGCTCCCGCCGAGCACGGGTCCGTAGAGGAACCCGAGTGCGGCGAGGATCGCGGTGGCGGGCACCGGGAGCACCAGATCGGCGGCGAGCAGCAGCCACGCGGCCGCCCAGGCCCAGGCTCCGTGTCGTCGCAATCCGTCCGCGGCGGCCTCCGGGGTCAGGTCGAGGCGGTGCCCCCAGAGCAGGAAGGGAATCAGCAACACCGCGGCCAGTCCGAGAAACAGCCAGAGCAGTCGCATGCGTGCAGATTCCGGACGACGGCCGTCCACCGCTATCCGGCGAGCCAGCGACCCGTCTGGTAGGTCAGGAAGGCAAGCCCCCAGGCCAGTGCGGTCATGTAGGCCAGTTGGAACAGCGGCCAGCGCCAACCGTTGGTCTCACGTCGCACGATCGCAACCGTGCTGACGCACTGCATGGCGAACACGTAGAACACCATCAGTGTGAGGCCAGTCAGCGTGGTGTACACGGGAGTCCCATCCGGACGCCTCTCCGCCTGCAGGACCTCCGCCAATCCCCTCGTACCCACCGCATCCCCCGGGTCCACATCACCGACATTGTACACCACCGACATCGTGCTCACGAACACCTCCCGGGCGGCGAACGAGGCCACAAGGCCGATGCCGATTTTCCAGTCGAATCCGAGCGGACGGATCACCGGCTCGACCAGATGTCCCAGTCGCCCGGCGTAGCTCTGCCGGAGCGCCTCGCCGGCCTGCTCTTTTGCCAGGCGATCGAATGCGGCGACGCGCCACGCATGGTCCGGGTCGTTGCGGAGGGTGTCCATGCGGTCCGCGGCCTCCGGGCCGCTGGTCACGCCAGGAAAGAGCGGGCGCACCAAGTCCACCCGCCGCGCATCGAAGTCGGACTCGATCGTCACCGGGCGCGGGTGGGTGGCGAGAAACCAGAGCAGGATGTTGATCCCGAGGATGACCGTTCCGGCCCGGCGGACGAACAGGCCGGCGCGATCCCACATGTGACGCAGGATGACCCTGGCCACCGGACGCTTGTACGGAGGCAGCTCCAGAATCAGCGGCGGCGGTTCGCCGCGCAGCAGGGTCTTCTTGAACACCCAGGCCATGGCCAGCGCTCCGACCAGCCCAAGCAGGTACATGCCCAGCAGGGTGAGCCCGGGGAGGCCGAAGATCCCCAGCACCCGGATCTGGGGAATGCAGGCCGCGATCAAGACCGTGTATACGGGCAGCCGCGCCGAGCAGCTCATCAGCGGCGCGACCAGGATCGTGGCCAGCCGGTCCTTCGGAGACTCGATTGTGCGGGTCGCCATGATCCCGGGGATCGCGCAGGCAAAAGAGGACAACATGGGGATGAAGCTCTTCCCGTGCAGCCCCACCCGGGACATCAGGCGATCCATCAGAAAAGCTGCCCGCGCCATGTACCCGGTGTCCTCGAGGATCGCGATGAACAGGAAGAGCAGGCAGATCTGCGGCAGAAAAACCAGCACGGCGCCGACCCCCTTGATGACTCCGTTGGCCAGCAGGTCCTGCAGCGCGCCGGGCCCGAGGCGTGCGCTGACGCTGCCGGCCAACCAGTCCACACCCGCGTCGAGGAGGTCCATCGGCCACTGGGCGAAGGAGAAGATGCTCTGAAACATCAGGGCCATCAGTCCGACGAAGATCAGCAACCCCCAGATCCGATGGGTGAGGATGCGGTCGAGCCGGTCGGAGGCGTTCTCGCCGTCGGGGGGGGTCTCGGTGGTGACGTGGCTGGCGATGGCGAAGACACGGGCGTAGCGGGCCTCAATGGCGGCGCTCCGCCAATCCACGCCCGCCGCCTCGAGGCGGCTCCGTGCCCCGGCAACCGCTGACTGAAGCGAATCCGGATGGCGATGCCGGTCCGTGGAAGGAGCGGGCTCGTCGGCGAGCACGAGCAGAGCCTCCGCAGCGGCCAGGCGACGCCGCTGGGGAAACAACCGCTCGAGTTGCTCCTCAATGGCCTGTGCCTCGCGCCCGAAGACCTCCGGCAATTCGCTGAACTGGCGCGGGATCACGCGATGGCGTCCGGGCTGCGCGGCAAACTGAAGGATGGCCTCCTGGAGCTCGCGGATCCCCGTGCCTTCGCTGGCCACCATGGGGAACACGGGGACGCCGAGGGCGCGGGAAAGTCCGTCCACATCAATGTGGTGTCCGTTCTCGCGGGCGACATCCACCATGTTGAGCGCCAGGAAGGTGGGATACCCCAGTTCGATCACCTGCGTCGCATAGTACAGATTGCGCTGCAGGTTGGAGGCATCGGCGACGACGAGGACAAGTCCGGGTTCGGGGACTTCGGGGACCCGCTGAAACAGCACGTCACGGGCAATCTGCTCGTCGAGGGATTGCGGGGAGAGCGAGTAGGTGCCCGGCAGGTCGAGGAGGGTCACCGGGCTTTCGGCGGGGGCTCCGAGCAGCGGTCCCTCCTTTCGCTCGACGGTGACGCCGGCGTAATTGCCCACCCGGGCACGGAGTCCGGTGAGCGCGTTGAACAGGGTCGTCTTCCCGCAGTTGGGGTTGCCGGTCAGGACGACGATGAGGGGTGGCGGGCGCATCTGCGGGGCGGCCGTCAACGGACCATCACCTGCTCGGCCTCATGACGGCGCAGGGACAGGTTGTAGCCGCGAACCCGGATTTCGACGGGATCCCCCAACGGGGCGAAGCGCACCAGCTCCACTGGGGTGCCGACGAGCAGACCCATTTCCAGTAGGCGGGCCCGGTGTGCTGGAGGGATGCGGATTTCGGCGATTACCGCCGCGGTCCCGGGGGGCAGTGAGGTGAGGGAAACGAGGGGCTCCATGGATTCCCGGCCGCTCAGGCCGCCATGCGAACCGGACCGGCCGGGGCCACGAGGATGCTCTCGGCCAGCTTGGCGCTCAGGCCGAGGCGGGCGTTGCACACCTGACACAGCACGTTGTTTTGCAGCGTGATCACCTTGACCCGCTGCTCCTCACCAAAGCCCATTTCCCGCAACCGCTGATTGATCTCAGGGGCGGCGGTGAGTTGCTTGACGATCACCACGCATCCGGCGCGGACGCTGTTCAACGGGCTGAGTGCCCGCCGGGGGTCCGGCAGGGCGCCACCGGGCCGCGCTGGAGGGGTCGGGGTCACCGCAGGGCTCCATCGTAGGTGGGGCGTGGCGGGTTGGGCAAGGTGCGCCGCTGGCGTTGGGTTGCCATCGAGTGTCGGCGGGTTGCCGTGGGCACGCTACCAGCTACCAGAGAAAGGACCGTTGCTCCGCGAGTTCGACCGCGCCGTCCAGGAGCACGGCACGCCATGCCAGAACCTCGCCCCCCTCGCGGTATTGGTCACCGTCCAAAAGGACCGACGACCAGCCCCCGAGTCGGCGGTTGTCGCGAGTCGGCGCCTCGATGGTGCGGATCATCCCCGGTTCCCCGCGCGCGGTTCGAAGTTCCATTCGAAGCGTCAGTTGATCACGAACCGACCGCGGCGCTGCCCACTGGATGTCGAAGCGCACTGCGGAAATTTTGGACGGGTTTTCCCGCAGGTGCTGCTGGTAGGCGGAGCGATCGAAAAGGCCGGGAGCGACGGAGATCCGCCCTTTGGTGTCCACCAAGTGGGGAAGCACCTTGCGGATCACCGGTTCCGCGCCGCCAGCCGTGCCCGGGAGCAGCAGCAGCCATGCGCCCAGGATGAGCGAAAGGCGGGTCACGGACGGAATCGCGGCGGTGTGACCGGTGCGGCGCGCATCATGCGCGCCGCCGGAGACACGTGCGGCTCGGGGGCCTTCGGGGGGCCGAGATAGGGGTTGGCCACGATCCCTAGGGCCGACGGCTCCGACAAGGATGAGCGACCCGGTGCCGCAAGCAGGCTGGTGGGCTCAGGGGCGAGGGTGCTGCCCGGGAGCGGGGATCCTGGAACGGCCGGCCCGAACGTCTGCCCGTAAAAATCGGATCTCAGGTCCCTCGACCGAAACTGGTCCGCGGAGTTTGCCAGGGAGGCGGTCCGGTCCAGCAGGTCGTCGGAACCAAAGGTCCGCTGAAGCCGTTCCATGCGCTCCTGCGACAGGACATCAAGCCCGGTGCTCCGTCCGGCGGCCGACCCGGTGGAGAGCCGCAGGTCGGCAACGGACGGTGTCTCGGTGGGGCCTTCGCCGAGGTACTTCATCGGCGTACCGGAAGGCTCGTTCCACGACGGCATCAGCCCATTTTTCCCAAAGCGCCCCCCCAGGGAATCCGGCGCCGTGGCGTCCATTTCGTCCGCTTCCAGTGTCCACTGCTCTTCGTCCGCCTGCCGGGAGCCACGTTCGTCCCGGGCATCAGACTGTGCAGGGTCACGATTGGTGGACTTGAGGCGGCGCTCGAGCGCGGTCTGGGGCTTTCTGGGGTTTTCGGTGTAGTCGGTCTCCTCGAGGAACTGCAACAACTGGGACCCGCCCGTCCTGGTGTCGCGCCGCCTGCCGGAGTCGTCATCCAGCAGCCAGTTCTTCCGGCGGTCCACGCGCTCGAACATCTCCTTCTGCGTGCGGGCGTCCGGAACGACCGGAGGGACGGAGGGCGGGGCTGCCGCAGGATCCACAACGCCACCGACGGAGCTGCCCGGATCAAAGGGCTGGAAGGTGTTTGGCGGCGGAAGAGTACCCGGGCGGGCGGCATCGGGGATCTTCCTGTTGGGCACGGAAATGACGGCCTTCTCGCCGCCGAGCGCCGGGAGCCACACATTTCCCGACCATCCACCCATCAACAGCAGGAGCTTCAGAAAATGGGCGTTGCGGAAGGCTTTCACCTTGGGGATCCTAGGGAATCCCCTCAGGACGTCAAAACCTCGTTTGACAGGGCGCCCCTCATCCGAGACGCGCCCGAAGGTTCCGGGCGATTCCGAGGAAGGCCTCGCCCGCGGCGCCGTTCGGGTCGGAAACGACGACGGGGATTCCGCGATCTCCCCCCTCGCGAATTCGGGACTCCAGCGGGATCTCGCCGAGGAAGGGCACTCCCTTGCGTTCCGCCTCGGTGCGGCCGCCGCCGCGGCCGAAGATCTCGATCCGCGAGCCGTCCGGAGCACTGAATCCGCTCATGTTCTCGATGATCCCCAGTATGGGTACCTGCACCTTTTCCAGCATCGCGATGCCCTTGCGCACCACGCCCACCGAGGCGGCCTGCGGGGTCGTGACGATCACCCCGCCATCCAGCGGCACCGTCTGGCAAAGGGACAATTGCGCGTCGCCGGTGCCGGGCGGGAGGTCCACCAGCAGGTAGTCCAGGCCGCCCCAGTCCACCTGGTGGATGAATTGCTGGATGGTCTTCTGGATCATCGGGCCCCGCCAGATCACGGGCTGGTCGTCGGGGATCAGGAAGCCAATGCTCATCAGCTTCACGCCGTGCGCCGTCGGGGGGACCAGTTGTTCGGCGTCATTGACCGTCGGACGCTCCTGAACCCCCATCATCAGGGGGACACTGGGGCCGTAGATGTCGGCATCCATGAGGCCCACGCGGGCGCCCAGGTGCCTCAAGGCACACGCGAGGTTGACCGCGCAGGTGGACTTGCCGACCCCGCCCTTGCCCGAGGCCACGGCGATGAGGCGATGGATGCCGGTGACTTTTGCGCGGGGAACACCACCTCCGGGAGCGCCCAGCACCGGTGCAGGACCCTGTGGCACCCGCACCTGGACATGGGCGTCGGTCAGTCCGGGGATCTGGTCCCGAAGTGCCAGCCGGGCGGCTTCAGCGATCTGTTCCCCGACCGCGGCATTCGGGGTCGTGAGTTCGATGAGCACGCCCGCAGCCGTGCCGTCCACCTGGACTTCCTTCACGATGCCAAACGACACAATGTCCCGGCTGTATCCGGGATATTTGACGGACTTCAGGACGTTGAGAATGGCGGTCTGGTCAATCATGGGCGTTGAAACGGTTCAGGCGACCTTGGCCTTGAGGCGTCGTCCCCCGAGTTCGGCACGGTTGAGGCGCGACAGCACGACCGCAACGTGCTCGGCAGGAACACGGATGAACGCATGGCGGTCCCGGACATCCACGCCGGAGACCGTGCCTTCGGGAAGGCCGGTTTCGCCCAGCACGCAACGAACGATGTCACCCGCCTCAACCCCCAGCGTGGTGCCGGCACCCAGCCAGAGCCGGATGCCGTCGTTCCCGGCTTTCGTTCGTTCCGGCTTGGGCCTGGGGGTGGCCGGGGTCGGCGGCGGTGTGGCATCCATTGTTTGGCCCGGAGCCGGGGCCTTCGGTTGCGCGGGCGGGCTCTTGCGGTCCGGCGTGGGTCGTGAAGTCGGACGGGCGTTCGTCGGGCGTGGGGCGTTGGACGCCGGACGGGGGGGGACCTTCGCCCCCTCCGGCGCAGGGGCGGGTGCCGAACCATCGGCGCCGCCTCGCGACAACAGGTGCAGCAGGGAATTGGACAGGTCCAGCGAGTCCACGCCTTCCTCCAGGAGCGCCTCGATCACATGGTCGTAGTGGCGGAAGTCGCCCGAGGCGAGGGTGGTCCGGATCCGTTGCATCAGCTGCTGCAACCGGGCCTCCTCGATCTCTCCATGGGAGGGAACCTGACCCCGCCGCAGACGCTGCCGGGTGAAACGCTCGATGTTCCGGATGGCGAAGACTTCACGGCCGGAGACAAACGAGATGGCGAGCCCGCTGCGTCCGGCCCGCCCGGTCCTTCCGATGCGATGCACGTAGTCCTCCGGATCGTACGGCAGGTCGAAATTGAAGACGACCTCGATGCCCTCGACGTCAATGCCCCGGGCGGCCACGTCGGTGGCGACCAGCAGATCCAGGGCTGCCTTGCGGAAACCCGCCATGACGCGGTCCCGTGCCGCCTGCGCGAGCCCTCCATGGATGGCATCCGCCCGATACCCGCTGGCGTTCAGATGTCCGGTCAGTTCGTCCACCATGCGTTGCGTGTTGCAGAAGACGATGGCCCGTCCCACGTCGTGCAGTTCAATCAGCCGGGTCAGGGCCTCCGCCTTCGACCGGCGGTCCACCTCATAATACACCTGCTCCACCGTGGGGACCGTAAGGGCCCTGGCCTCGATCCGAATCCAGCGGGGCGAGCGGGTATGGCGTTGGATGAGCTCCTCGATCGCCCGCGGCAGCGTCGCGGAGAAGAGCACGGTCTGTCTCGCCGACGGCGTCCTGCCGAGCAGGAATTCAATGTCATCGCGGAAGCCCATGTTCAGCATCTCATCGGCCTCATCGAGAATGGCCATCTGGACGCCATCAAGCCGGAGCGTGCCACGCTCCAGGTGGTCCATCAGGCGTCCGGGGGTTCCGATGATCACCTGGGGCGCGGCCTTGAGCCCGGCAAACTGGCGCTCGTAGCTCTGGCCGCCGTAGATCGGGAGCGCGCGAACGCCCTTCTTGAACCACGCCAGCTTGTGGACCTCTTCGCTGACCTGGACGGCCAGTTCCCGGGTCGGGCACAGAATGAGCACCTGCGGATCGCGCAGTTCCGGGCGAAGGCGGTCCAGCGCGGGCAGGGCGAATGCCGCGGTCTTCCCCGAGCCCGTTTGCGACTGGCCCACGACGTCCAGACCCTGCAGCAGGGTGGGAATCGTCTCGGACTGGATGGGTGTGGCCTGCTCGAAACCCAGCCGGGCCACGGCTTTGAGGAGTTCCGGCGAAAGGCCGAGGTCGGCGAAAAGGCGGGCGGTCATCAGTGAATGGGAAGCCTGCGCGACAGCGAAGGAAGAGTCACGTCCCACCGTCCGGGGCCGGACGTCCCCCCTAGTGCGCGGCCTTTCCGGAAACGTCGGCGGCGTGTTGGGAGAAGGACTTGCCCCGTCCGGTCGGTGAAATGACCGAGTCAATCAACCCCCGCTGAAATTCGTCCCACATCGGCGACATGGACCGGAGCTTCTCGGCGATGCGCGCGAAGGTCTCGATCGTGTAGTCCACATCGTCCTCCGTATTGGCCATCCCGAGGGTCATGATGATGTTTCCCTGCGCCAATGCATGGTCGAGCCCGATGGCCGCAAGGACATGGGAGATCTTCAGCGACTTGCTGACGCAACTGGAGCCGCTGGCCACGGCAATGCCATTGAGATCACAGAGCAGCAACTGTCCCTCGCCCTCGATGAACTCGGTGGAGAGGTTCAGGTTCGTCGTGATCCGCCGGGGACCGGGCTCGGGGCCGTTGAGCCGGATGTAGGGGATCCGCTGGCGGAGTCCCGACCACAGGCGCTGCTGCAGGGCCCCGGTGTGCGCGATGCGCCGGGGCAGTTCGGTCAGGGACAGTTCAGCGGCGAGACCGCCGCCGACGATTGCCGGGACGTTTTCGGTCCCGGCACGCCGTCCGCCTTCCTGGACCCCGCCGTGAATGACCGAGACGATCCGCGCCCGCCGGTTGCGGTAGAGGACCCCGACACCTTTCGGACCGTAAAACCGGTGGGGCGAGAAGCTGACCAGGGCGGCTCCGAATTCGCGGACGTCCACCGGCATCCAGCCGGCGCTGGCCTCGCAGTCCACGTACAACGGCACCCCGAGCTCGGCACAGAGGCGGCCCGCCTCCCGCACCGGCTGAACGGTGCCGATGTCGTGATTGACGTGATGCAGGGCGACCAGGGTGGTTTGCGGTGTGATCGCGGCCTGCAGCTCCTCCAGTCGCACCCCGCCCTCGGCATCCACGCCCAAACGGGTGCAGGTCCATCCCTGCTTCTCCAGAAACTCCACGGACTGCATCACGGACGGATGCTCCGTGGCGGAGACGACCAGGTGGCGCCCGCGTCGCTCGTTGGCATAGGCCACGCCCTTGATGGCGAGATTGGCGGACTCGGTGCCATCGGACGTGAAGAAGATCTCCTCCGCACTGTCGGCGTTGATCAGGGCGGCCATTTGCTCGCGCGCCCTTTTCAGCGCCTCGCGGACCCGCAGGCCGTGCTGGTGCAACGACGACGGATTGCCAAACGCCTCGGTGAAGTAGG
The DNA here is from genome assembly GCA_019634635.1 of Verrucomicrobiia bacterium. Lineage (NCBI taxonomy): Bacteria > Pseudomonadati > Verrucomicrobiota > Verrucomicrobiia > Verrucomicrobiia bacterium. Next base: position 15,517 of record JAHCBB010000035.1, on the reverse strand, counting down.
GCTTCATGGCGTCGAACACCTCGGGGCGTACCGGAGTGCTTGCCTGGTGATCGAGATAGACTTGGCGCATGGGCAGGTCGGAGGGGCGTGAGTCGGAGCCCCTCGGGGGGGATGCCCGAGGAGCCCCGTTTGAACGAAGGGCGACGACGTTCCCGGAGTCGGGTCAGGCGGCCACAGGTTCGGATGCGACCGCCGCCTTGGGCGCCTGCCCGGGATGCTTGCGCACGTAGTCCTCCAGCGCCGCCTTCAACGCCTCCTCCGCAAGGACGGAGCAATGGATCTTCACCGGGGGCAACCCACCGAGGGCTTCAACAACCTCCTGATTCGAGAAGTTCATGGCCTCGTCTATCGTGCGCCCCTTGATGAGTTCGGTCGCCATGCTTGAGCTGGCGATTGCTGAACCGCAGCCGAACGTCTTGAAGCGGGCATCCTCAATCCGCCCGTCCTTGATCTTCAGGCTGATCTTCATGATGTCGCCGCAGGCCGCGGCACCGACTTCGCCGACGCCATCAGCGTCCTTCAGGTCGCCCATGTTCCTGGGGTTCATGAAGTGCTCCATGACGGTGGAGTTGTAGAGGGTATAGGTTTCACTCATGGTCTTGAAAGTTAGATGGTTTGGTCAGAAAGGATCCCGGCGGAGGGGCGACGGACGGCACGGGGACGGGCACGGGAATTCACACGCGGGGACTGCGATGACGACTTCGGATGCTTCGGGCCCGACGTGCCGGACCGCGCCTGATGCTCGACAAACGAGGTGTGACGGCGCGCGAGGTCGGCAAGCGTGGTTCCTTGAAACACTTCCTTCACCCGATCCTGAGCCTCCGAAAACAACCCGCAGAGGGCGCATCCCCCCATGTGCCCGCAATCAGGGACGGGTTCGAGACATCGTTGCAGGGCGATCGGCCCCTCCACCGCCTCGATCACTCCCAGCACGGAAACCGCCTCCGGAGCATGCGCCAGCGCGAACCCGCCGCCACTGCCCCGCGCGGAGCGCACCACCCCGGCACGATTGAGGCTTTGGAAAATCTTGCCGAGGAACGAGGCCGGTATGCCCTCCTCCTGCGCCAGTGTGTCCACCATGACGACCTCTCCCGCCGCCCGGCGGGACAGCGCGATCAACCCCAACATGGCGTACTCGCTGGCACGGGTGATTTGCATGGTCTCGAAGCGGACTATTTCTGTCTGCTTCGGGCACTGTATGGCCGGGCCTCCGGGTGTCAAACGGAAACCAGAGCTTATTGATCCGGTTTGCCGGACGCGACGGTTTCCGGCTTGAGGACCGGACGCTGGATCCGGGTATCCCTGTGGGCCCAGGAGGGCTCGGGATTGGGGAAATCCAGGTTGTAGTGCAATCCCCGGCTTTCCTCCCGTTGGAGGGCGCAACCGACAATGAGTTCGGCCACCGTGGCAAGGTTGCGGAGTTCGAGGAGGTCGGCCGTCACCCGGAAGTCCCAGTAGTATTCCCGAATTTCCTCCTGAAGGTTGGCGAGGCGCTTTTCGGCCCGGAGCAGGCGTTTGCGGGTCCGGACGATGCCCACGTAGTCCCACATCGTGCGGCGGATCTCGTCCCAGTTGTGGGCGACCACGACCAGTTCGTCGGGATTGGTGGCGTGGCCGGCCTCCCAGGGCGGCAGCGTTGCCGGGCAGGCCATCGGGACACGACCTGCGGCGTGGAACGCGGCGCGGTGGGAACAGACCAGCGCCTCCAGCAGGGAATTGCTGGCCAGGCGATTGGCGCCATGCAGCCCGGTGCAGGCGACCTCGCCGATGGCGTAGAGGCCCGGGAGTTCGGTCACGCCGTCCACGCTGGCCACCACCCCGCCGCACTGGTAGTGGGCCGCGGGAACCACCGGGATCGGTTCGCGGGTGATGTCGAGTCCCAGATCGAGACACCGGGCATGGATCGTGGGGAAGTGCTCGCAAATGAACGCTGCCGGGCGGTGCGAGATGTCGAGATAAACGCATGGAGCCCCGGTGCGCTTCATCTCGGAATCCATTGCCCGCGCCACGACGTCCCTTGGCGCCAGCTCGGCCCTGGGATGGTACCGTTCCATGAACCGTTCCCCGCCGGGGCCGCGCAGCACCCCGCCCTCGCCCCGGACCGCCTCGGAAATGAGGAAATGCTTGGCCCGCGGATGGAACAGGCAGGTGGGATGAAACTGGACGAACTCCATGTTGGCCACCGGAAGTCCGGCGCGATAGGCGATCGCCAGGCCGTCGCCGGTCGCAATGTCCGGATTCGTCGTATACAGATACACCTTCCCGCTGCCTCCGGTGGCCAGCACCACCACCGGGGCGGAGAACGTCACGACCCGGTCCGCGATGCGATCCAGGACGTAGGCCCCCACGGCGCGGTTGGGTCCGGGCAGTCCGATGCGTGCAGACGTCAGCAAATCAATGGCGAGATGGTTCTCGAACACGCTGATGGCTGGTTCGGCGGCGATCGCCCGAAGAAAGGTCCGCTCCACTTCCGCTCCCGTGGCGTCGCGGGCGTGGAGGACCCGACGCTTCGAATGACCCCCTTCCCGGGTCAGGTCGAGTTCGCGGCGGTCGGGTTCGGTGGGGATGACCCGCTCCGTGAAGCAGGCGCCGAGCGCAAGCAACTCCTGAATCCGCGCCGGTCCTTCCTCGACGACGAGTCGCACCACCGGCTCCTGACACAGCCCGGCGCCGGCTTCCAAGGTGTCCCGCACGTGGAGTTCGAAGGAGTCCTCCCGGCTGGTGACGCTGGCGATGCCTCCCTGGGCCCAGTTGGTGTTCGAATCCGCCCGGTTTTTCTTGGTGACGATTGCCACCCGTCCATGACGGGCGGCTCTGAGGGCAAAATTCAGGCCCGCGATGCCGCTGCCCAGGACCAGATAATCAAACGCGTGGGAGTCTGTGGCCATGAGCGGGGGCCCTTCAATCCGGCGGCTCCGTCATTCCGGAAGCGGGCTCACTTTGGAAACGGGGGCCTGGAGGCGGGGGCAGGCCATCCAGCGCACCCATCAGTGGGCCCAGTCAAACGCCCGTTTGCGCAACGCATACAGGTAGCCGACGAAGAGGACGCCCAGGAAGCTGACCATGCCGCCAAGGATCAGGGCGGCGTTTTCCCGGAGCATCGTCTTGTAAATGACAGCCCACGGGTAAAGGAACACCACTTCGATGTCGAAGAGGACAAACAGCAGGGCCACGAGGAAAAACTTCACCGACAGCCGCGCGCTGCCCGGTCCCTCGGGAACCATGCCACATTCGTAAGCGACATCCTTGGTCCGCGTGCGGCGACCGCGCTTCCCCAGCAGCACCGACACCACCAGTGTGGAGCCCGCAAAGCCCATCGCGACCAGCAACAGAAGGAGTACCGGCAGATACTGGAGGAGCTGCGAATCCACGGCCGGGAGAGTACGGACTCGGGGCGGCAACGCAATGCCCTCCTTCCCGCGCGGCACACGGCGGCGGGCTTCCCGGACGCGGGACGGTCACGACGCGGGCGCGGGCTCGCCGGGAAAGCGGCAGGGTGGCAGCGTCGCCGGGCCGCTTCATGAGCCGACTTCGACATCGTGAACTGTTGCTCTCCCTCAAGTACTCCACCGTCGAGGCGAGCTTCAGCGTGCCGATGCTCAACCTCACGATGCCGAGTTTTCCATTCGTCATCGGCTTTGCCATTACGGCCCTGGGCTTCGGCCCCGCCGCCGTCGGCCTGATGGCGGCGCTGCCGCACGCCTGCAACCTGATCCAGCCGCCGCTGGTGATCTGGCTCCGGCGACGGTGGTCCCTGTACCAGATCATGGCCCTCTCGTTCCTGTGCAGCGCCGCACCGTGGGGCGTGGTTGGATGCCTGCCCTGGCTGCCGCAGGCGCAACGCGGCCCGGTCTTTGGGTGGGTCCTCGTCATCGCGACATTGGCCAACAGCCTCGCGTCCGTCGCGTGGTCGGCATCCATTGCCGAGTTGGTGCCACCACGGCTGTCCGGACGCTTCTTCGGACGTCGAAACCTGATCTTTGGATTCTGGACCCTTCTGGCCGTGGTGGTCGCGAGCCGGCTGGCGGACATCGGTCAGAATACGCTGATCACCTTCGGATGGATCTTCGCGGCCGCAGGACTGGCGCGCCTGGTCGGGTTCCTGTTCCTCACCCGGATGCGCTTTCCGCCGGGGGTGCTGTCCCCCGCCCCGGAGCCGCCCAACCTCCGCGAAATTGCCCAACCGATCGGGAATCTCAACTACCTGAAGCTGGTGCTCTTCGTTGGCACCTGGAGCCTGATGCTCAACCTCGGGCAGCCCTTCTACACAGGGTTCCTGATTGAGGGGTTGCACCGTCCGATGGGCGACGTGGGCCTGCTCACCGCGATCGCCGGCGTGGGCGCATTGCTCACGCTCAAGGGCTGGGGACGCCTCTGCGACCATTTCGGCAACAAGCCGGTGCTGTCCGTGTGCTCCCTGGTATGGGCCCTGGTCTCCCTGGCCAGTTGGTCGCTGGCCGGAGAGCGGTTCTTCTGGCACCTCGCCTTTTGCTTCCTCGTGGTCGGGGCGACGACCGCCGGGTTTCAACTCTGCCAGTTCAACCTGATGCTCAAGCTCGCCCCGGCCAACAAGTCGCCCTACGTCGCCGTATTTCTCGCCCTGACCAGCCTGATGACCGCCTTTGGTCCGCTGCTGGGGGGCGCCCTCCTGCGGCTGCTGCCCGATGTCCTGGGAGAATTCCTCGGCCAGCCCATCCGTGATTATCACGTCCTGATCGCCCTCTCCATGGTCGGCTGCCTGCTGAGCACGCACCTGCTGGGCTGGGTCAACGAGGCCGAAGCCCACGCACCGGAGGATGTCTGGCGCACCATGCGGCGGATGCGTCCGTTCAACCCCATGCTCACCCTGGGCAGCGCCGCGCAGCTGGTGTTGACCCCGGGCGGCCTGATGGGCCTCACCCGCACCTCATGGCGTGAATTGCGGCGCCATGCCCGCCGGATGACGGACGTGGGTGGGGAGATTGTCTCGGGGGGGGCGCAGGTCCTGCGGGCGCCACTCGACAAGTCCCGGCGCAAGCCCTGAGGGGTGTTCCGACTACGCCGCTGCCTCCCTTGCGTCGGGGAGCTCATGCCGCCGCCACCAGAGCCAGAATCCCAATCCGGCCACCGCGCCGCCGAGGTGGGCGGTGGCCGCGACGTTGCTGAGACCGCGGGACTGGTGGACGACACCCAGACCTTGGAGCAGCAGCCAGAGGACCAGCGCCGCCCAGGCGGGCATGTGGATCCAGCGGAAGCGGAGGAAGTACCGGAACAGAAATCCGAGCCGGACGTGGGGAAATTGAAGCGCATAGAAGACGACGATCCCCGAGATGCCGCCACTGGCTCCCACGCAGGGCCGGGAGGATGCGGGATCAAACAGGAAATGCACCAGGTTCCCGGCAAGGGTTGCCCCAAGGATCAGGAGGCCGTGGCGCCAGCGACCAAGGTAGTCCTCCACGTTGTCCCCAAAGATCAGCAGAAAATACAGGTTGCCCACCAGGTGCAGGAACCCCGCGTGAATGAAGAAGGAGGAAATCCAGGTCAGTCCGCCCAACCGGAACGCCTCGGATGGGAGGAAGCCAAAGCGGTCCACGGCCGCCTGCAGGTGGACGAAGGCGATCCCGCTCACCAGGACAATCCCGAGAGCGAGGCCCCACGTCAGCATCGGGTACCGCCGCAGGGAGGGACTGTCGGATTCGATTGGAAATCCAAAAATGGCGGGCACCCATTGCCAGGATTCTTCCGGCGCGGAATCCGACGCACGCTCCTTCCGGAGCTGCTCCAGGCGGTGCCGGGCCATCGCTTCGAGTCCCTGAAGATGGATCTCGTGCTCCGAGGAAACCGCCCCCTCGGGCACCGATTCAAACTCCCGGGTGTCAAACCAGACGACCCCGCAACCCTTGCAGGCGTCCAGTTCGAGCGGAGGCCCCTTGGAATGGAATTCACGCATCGGACGGCTGCAGAACGGACACGGATGCGTGCCGGGCACGGAGGTCCGGTTCAGTTGCCCCAGGAGCCCGGTGATGTAGGCGTCACCCGTCACCCGCCGGATCTGCGGGAAGGTCACCGCGCGGCCATGGCAGCCCGGGCAAAAAAAGAAGAGTCCCTCCCGTTGCCTTCGGGTGTCGAGGGACGTGTGACAGGTCGGGCAATCCGGCATGACGGCGCGGGAGATCCCAGACGCTGCCGCCACCTCAGGCGGCGGGGACGTCCTGCACGGGGCCGGCAACCGACACCTCGAAGACGTGCGCGTGCCATGCAGGAACGTCGAGGTACAGGCCGCGGGCGGCCAGGTCGTCGCCTTCGCGATCGTAGCTGGCCGTGCCGAGTTGGTCGCGCAGACGCCAGGAGCGCCCGGGGAGGTCCGCCCACGGCAGGCGGACGAAGCATTGGCCGCGATTCCCCGAGAAATTGACGGTGACCAGCACCCGCGGCCCGTCGGCGGACGTCCAGGCGTACGCGATGAAGTGTTCCGAGGTGCCGTTGCCCTCCCAGGCGGACGGGGTGTCCAGCAACTGCCAGTCGCCTTCCCGGACGGCCGGCAGGGACAGGACGTCAAACAAGGCGTTGTAGAAGTGGCGGAGGGAGTCATCCACGACCTCCTCGGGACCGCGGACCAGATGGGTTGGGATGCGGACGCGACAGCCTTCGCGCTGCCCCTGGTGAAAGAAGCGCAGGCCGGGCGCCAGATATGTCAGCACCGCGGCGGCGCCGTGGCGGCCCGGGTCGAACGCGGCGGCCGCCCGCGGCTCATCATGATTTTCGAGGAAGCGGGCCAGACGGGCCTGGTATGCGGGGTCCGCCCGAAGATGATCTCGCACCGGTCCGGCAGCCCCGTTCGACACCCGATCGTAAAGGCGCTTGTCGTAGCAAAGGTCGAAGCCCTGCTGCTGCAGGGTCCATTCGAGATCCCAGTACACCTCCGCAAGAAACAGGAAGCCGGGGTGAGCCTCGCGGACCCGCCGGATGGCACCGGGCCAGAATTCCGGGGCGGCGCGGTGCCAGGTCCGTTCAAAGACCTCCGGCAGCAGCAGCATGGCCATGTCGCAGCGGACGCCATCACACTGTCGGGCCACCTGGAGCAACTGGTCGGTCATGGCCGCCTGCACCTCCGGGTTTGCGTAGTTCAACTGCACCGTATCGGGCCATCCGGGAAACCAGGGATCCCGTCCATGGGCGAGAATCCGCGAGACACCGTCCCTGCGGGTCGTCGGGAAGTAATTTTGCGGTGCCCGTTCGAGATCCTCGGCGGTCCCGGAGACAAAGTAATCGGGATGCGAGACCACCCAGGGATGATCGGGGGCGAGATGGTTTGGGACAAAGTCGAGCATCAGCCGCAGGCCCCGCGAGGCGAGACGGGCCCGCAGGCGCTTCAGCGCCGCCGCCCCGCCCAGGTCCCGCGAAACGGTGTACTCCTGGATGGCGAAACAGGAGCCGCCGATGTCGGCGTCCGTCAAATCCGGCAGCACGTGTTCGAACTCGCGCCGCCACTCCGGGCGGCTCCGAGAGATCGCACGTCCCAAAGGGCCGGTCTTCCAGACCCCGAGCATCCAAACCCACTCGAAACCCGCCGTCGCCAATGCGTCGAGCTCGGGGTCGGGGATGTCGTCGAGGGTGACCCGGCGGTCGAGCTGGCGTCGCAGGCGGGTGAGCCACACCCGGGTGTTCGCCTCGTACAAAAGGGGATGTCTGGAGGAGCGCATCGCGAATGATCAGCCTGTGGAGCGTCGTCCGGATCGGCCGGATGGGCCACCCGGTGGTGGAAAATGAGTGGTCGCCCGGGGCTTCATCTCTCCGCCACCAGGGCCTTGCGGGCGGCGGCCAGTTCCCGCAACTGATCCTCGCCCACCTTGGGGTACTTCAGGTGGAGCGAATGCAGGGTGTCAATCACCGCCGCCGCCACCACGACCCGGGTGAACCATTTGTTGTCCGCGGGGACCACGTACCACGGGGCATGGGGCGCGGCCGTCTGGCGGATCATGTCCTCGTAGGCTTCGTGATACTCCTTCCAGAACGCCCGCTCGCGGATGTCGGACGCGGAGAACTTCCAGTTCTTCTCCGGGTTGTCCACGCGCTCCAGGAACCGCCGCTTCTGTTCCTGGTGCGATACGTGCAGGAAAAACTTGCAGATGGCGACGCCGTTGCGGGCGAGGTAGCGCTCGAAAGACCGGATGTCCTGGAACCGGTCCTTCCAGATCCGCCGGGTCACCAGCCCCGGCGGCAGTCGCTGTTTCTCCAGCAGCTTCGGGTGGACGCGCACCACCAGGGTCTCCTCGTAGTAGCTTCGGTTGAAGATGCCGATCCGCCCGCGCTCCGGCATCCGCTTCATGCAGCGCCAGAGGAAGTCATGGTCCAATTCTTCGGCCGACGGGGCCTTGAAGGAAAAGACCTGGCATCCCTGGGGGTTGATGCCGGACATCACGTGCTTGATGGCCCCGTCCTTTCCGGCGGCATCCATGGCCTGGAAAATGAGCAGGACTGCCCACTGGTTCTGGGCGTAGAGCCGGTCCTGAAGCCCGGAGAGGGCCTCCACACCCAGCGCGAGCGCCTCGCGGGCGCGGGGTTTGTCCTCCGAACCCAGGTGCAGCGTGTCGGCCGGATCCCACGAATCGAGCCGGAATTGCTTCCCGCTCGTGACACGATACGGCGCGGCGAACTTGTGGGCCTTCCGGGCGATCTCTTTCAGTGGCATGGTCGGAATTCGTTCGTTCAAGCCGCGGCGTGAAACGAGGCGATCCACGCAGCCGGAAACCGCGGAGCCTCGCGACCTTCAGGAAATGCCACAGTCCTGCCGGGCTGCACAGACCAAAGGCGCCCCTCCGGCTGAAGGTCCGGAAGGTGGGACCGCTCCAATTTCCGCCAATCATCGCTGGGCGGAACCCGGGGTACTGGGTTAAAACAAGGGCTCAGGTCCATGGGGTCCGCAGGGAGCGGCGCGTGGACCAGGACGGTCCCCGGGCGCGCCCGGGGACGGGCAATCGCAACCCTGGAGCTTTGAACTGATGAGAAGAGTCGTTTGGGTCGCCGGCGGTCTGGCCGCCGTGCTGCTGCTGGTCCTGTTTCCGCTGTGGCATGCCCTCCTGTTGGGGGTCAACGCCGCCGTGCACCTGTTCATTCTGGGCGTCCAGTTCGTTGCCGCCCGGCTTCCGGTCCGGCCACCACCACGGCAACTCCGGCCGGCGGCTGAGGAACCCTTCGTCTCGATTCATGTGCCGGCCCACAATGAGCCGCCGGCGCTGCTGCTTGAGACCCTGGACAGCCTCGCCCGGCTCGACTGGGAGCATTACGAAGTGCTGGTCATGGACAACAACACGACGGACGCGTCGCTGTGGCGTCCGGTCGAGGCCCATTGCCGTGCGTTGGGATCCCGGTTCAAGTTCCTGCATGCCGAGGGCCTGAAGGGTTTCAAAGCGGGCGCGATGAATCATTTCCGCCGCTTCATGAACCCGGAGGCGCGGTTCATTTTCGTGGTGGACGCCGACTACGTCGTGGCGCCGGAGGCGCTGCGGCGGGCGATGGCCTACGTGACGGATGCGTCCGTGGGCCTGGTGCAGTTTCCGCAGCACTATCGCAATGCCGGCCCGGGCAACCTGGGAGTCACCCTGGACTACCGTCATTTTTTCTCCGGCTACATGGCGGCAGCCAACCGCCTGGGCTGTGTTCCCGCGACCGGGACCCTCAGTTTCATCCGCGTGTCGGCCCTGAAGACGGTGGGGGGATTCAACACGCAGGTGGTGACCGAGGACGCGGCCCTGGGACTGCAGTTGAACCTCGCGGGATTCCGGACGGTTTATGCGCCGGAGATTGTGGGCGCGGGCCTCATGCCCCATGACCTCGGGGACCTCAAGAAGCAGCGCTGGCGGTGGGCGTTTGGGAACGCGCAGATCCTGCGCCGGCACGGAGGCAGGATTTTCCTTGGCCGGGAACTCCACTGGAAACAGAAGGTTGGCTGGCTCGCGCACCTGACCGCCTGGTTCAACTTCAACCTGGTGCCCTCCCTCAGCCTGCTGGTGCTGGCCGGCCTGGCAGCCACCGGGACCATGCGACCCGAGCAGGTCTACCTCGTGCCGGTGGCCGGGATCACCCTGGTGACCTTTTACGTGCTCCGCTTTGGCGTGCTGTTTCACAGTCTGCGTCCGGAGGGCTGGAGCCTGCGTGAAATTGGTCAGGGGTTCGCGGCGCACGTGGGCCTCGGATGGATCTTCAGTACGAGCTGGGTGAAGTGCCTGTGGAATCAACGCGCCCCGTTCGTGCGCACCAACAAGTTCCTCGGGCGCGTTCCGAGCGGCCTGCAGGCCATGACTGCGGAAATGCTCCTCGGGGTGGCCATGCTGGCCGCCACCGTGGTGCTGGGGGTGGCGGGGTTCGTGGTCGGAACCTCGGCGGCGGTGCTGTTCTGTCTGGCGCGGCTTTCGATCCTCGGGGTGGCGCGGGAGATGCGGTGGACGCACCAGGCCACCATGGACCCGCATCCATCCAGTCCGGAACGCGTTGCCCCGGTGTTCCTGCAGGTGCCGGTACTGAAGGCCTCCGACGCCGGCTGACCACGTTCCGCGGCACCCGGAAGGACGGGCTGCGGGAGGAAGGTGATGAATCCGGAGTGCTTGCGTTCTGTGGACCGCCCGCTCGGGAGAGGATTCCTCGTGGCCTCGACGCGCCATCGCCAATAGGGTTCGGAAACCATGTCCGGGAATCAATTCGCGGCGGTCCGGGTTGCATCACAAGGAGGGCGTTCCGGGTCCCCCACCCCTGGAGGGGACGCGCCGGGTCGCAACCCGCGGGGTGCCGGTTTTCCCGCCGGTCTTGCATCCATCCTGGCGACACTCCTCCTGGCGGGCTGCGCCAGCCCTGGTGCGTCCTCCGGATCCCGGTCCGGGTCCGGTGCGTCTCGTGCCACCTCCACACCAACAGGAAGCGGCGGATCGCAGGCCGTCCTGCGCGGGAAGGCCACCTACTACGGCGCCAGATATCAGGGCCGCCTGACGGCGAACGGCGAGCGTTTCGACAAGAACGGCATCACGGCCGCTCATGAGTCCTTTCCGTTCGGCACCCGGGTGCGGGTGACCAACCTGGAAAACGGCAAGAGCGTCGTGGTCCGGATCAATGACCGGTTCAAACCGTTCAAGGGGCGCATCATTGATCTCAGCGAGGGCGCCTTTGCCCGGATCGCACCGCTGGCCCAGGGAGTGATACCCGTATCGCTCCAGGTGGTCCGTTGACCCGGCCGCCGGGCGGCGTCGCCAGCCGGGTGTTGGTGCGACCACGAACCGCTCGTGTGGGCGTCGCCACACGCTCGCGGACCCCGATTCCCGGAACCGGCCGGTTCCCGCTGGGATTTTCAATCGGCCCCCGCCACCCTCGCCACGATGGTCCTCACCGGATTGCGCCGCCTCTCGCTGACCCACTGGATCCTGATCTCCATGGTTGCGGGCGTCGCGATTGGCGCGGTGTTTCCGGAAGGTTCCCAGCACCTGAAGGTGGTCTCGAACATCTTCCTCCGCCTGATCAAGTGCATCCTGGTGCCGCTGGTGTTCAGCACCCTGGTCGTGGGCATCGCGGGACATGCGGGTGACCTGCGCGCGGTCGGGCGGCTGGCGCTGAAGGCCCTGATTTACTTTGAGGTGGTGACGACCCTCGCCCTGGGCATCGGGCTGATCACCGTCAATGTCGTGCGTCCGGGCGACGGTGTGGCCCTGCCGCCGCCCCGGCCCGGGGAGATCCCTGAGTCCACGGCCCCGGTGACCTTCTCCGGGATCCTCGAACATCTGGTCCCACGGAGCTTTTTCGAGGCGGCCGCGTCCAATGATGTTCTCCAGGTCGTGGTATTTGCGATCCTGTTCGGGGTGGCGCTGGCCCAGGTGTCTGGGCCTCCCCGCCAGCAGGTGCTGGGTTTCTGCGAGGGACTGGCGGAAGTGATGTTCAAGTTCACCGGCCTGGTGATGAAGTTTGCGCCGCTGGGCATCGGTGCCGCCATGGCGGTGACCGTCGGACACGGGGGCCTCGGCGTCCTCCGCCAGCTCGGGCTGCTCATCCTCACCCTGTACGGAGCCCTGCTCGTGTTCTGCCTGGCGGTGCTCTGGCCCGCGGCGCTATGGGCGCGCGTGCCGGTGCGACGGTTTCTTGGGATGCTGAAGGAACCCATTCTGGTGGCCTTTACGACCACGTCTTCGGACGCCGCCATGCCGGAAGCCATGAAGCGCCTGGTGGCCTTCGGCATTCCCCAGCGCATCGTCTCCTTCGTGATGCCGATGGGGTACTCGTTCAACCTCGATGGCTCGACCCTTTACCTTGCCGTGGCGTCCATCTTTGTGGCGCAGGCCGCAGGGATGGATCTGGGGTTCGGACAGCAGATGGCGATCCTGCTGACCTTGATGCTCACGAGCAAGGGCATGGCCGGGGTCCCAAGGGCCGCGCAGGTCATCCTCGCCGGGACGCTCGTCACCTTCGGCCTGCCGCTGGAGGGGGTCCTGCTGATTCTGGGTGTGGACGAACTCATGGACATGGCGCGCACCACGGTGAACCTGGTGGGCAACTGCCTCGCGACCGCGGTGATGGCCCGCGCCGAGGGCGTTCATCTGCCGGCAGAACCACCGGGAATCGTCAGCCCGGATATTTCATGACCCCACGACGACCGTCCCGACCGCCCCGCGAAGGGGTCGCGATGCGCGAAAGCCGGCATCATGGGACGTCGCGGAGATCCGTGGGCGATCCCGGGCCGGATGCGGCTGCCCGTCCGGCAACCCAGTGTGCGGTCAGGCGCAGATCGAGCCGGGGAGCGAAAGTGCGAATCTCCCCGAGGCCGGCCGCCCGGAGCTCGGCGCGAAGGGCGGGGCCGCTCATCCCGATCTCGTGGGTATTGGTGAGGCGTGACACCCGGTAGCTCACCAGGGTGTGCACCCGGTTGGGTTCGTTGGCGAGCAGCAGCCAGCCGCCCGGCTTCAGACAGCGGGCGGCGGCATGGATCGCCGCCTGCCAGTCGTAGGCGTGGTGCAAGGCCTCGAACACAAAGGCGCCGTCGAATCGGGGCAAATCCGCCACCGCCGTGTCCACCGACTCCATCGGCGCCTGGCGAAACTGCAATCGCTCCGCCGGCAGGCCCCGCGCCACGAGCGCGCGCATGCGCCCCTCGCCGATTTGAACGTCGTCGGGCGCGATCGTCGTCCCCGTGATGACATACCCGCCGAGCGCGAGAAATTCCGTCATCCAGCCCGCGCCACAGCCCAGTTCCAGCAGGCGGGCACCCGGCTGCAGCCCGAGGCTGCGGAGCACCTCCCAGAGGCGCGCAAACGACTTCGAGTACTGGAGGAACCACTCCGGGGTCCAGAACGGCTTCACCACGTGGCCGGCGATGGATTCCTGCCGGGTGTAACTCGTCATCGAGGAGTGAAACTCCATCTCGGCGCGGTAGGCCGCCTGCTGGTCCTCGAAGCGCGGCGGGAATCGCCCCTCGGCATAGTCATTGAGGATCAGCCACGAGCCGGCCGCGAGCTTGCCCCACCGCGAAAGCGGGAGATCATACTGCTCGAAATTGCGCTCCATCAGGCGCCGGGCGGACTGGCACCACGGCCCCGCCGCCACCCAGCCCGCCAGGCGCCGAAACCCCGACGGCGCGACACTGGCGGGCGGGACATCCATGAGCCGACGACGCTATGGACCCGGGGACGTGCAGGCAAGACGCACGCCATGCAGAATCATCCCGTTCGACCGGGCGACAACACCGCGCAACGCACCACGCCACGGTCGGCGCACGTTCACCGGCCCACCGGAATGTAGTATCGCTCCTCAACGTTCATCTCCGGATAGAACTCCAGATTCAGCGAGCCCGCGGGATTCAGGGAGTACTCGGGAATGGAGACCTCGGGGGCGCCCCCTCCGTCCGGGACACACTGAATCCTCAGTCGAATCCGGGTGACGTGCTGTCCTCCCCGCGACTTCACGAAGAACCAGTCATCCAGTTCATGGCGCGGATAGCGCCCCTCGACGCGACCGGAAAACTCGAGCCGCGGAAGGTAGCCGTCCTCGGGTGCCGCCGGTGGGCATTCCGAGCCGGGCTGCAGCCCCCCGTCCGGAACGGACAGGACCACCTTCCATTCGTACCAGGCGTTGAGTCGTTCCCGGCGCACCTCGCCGGTCACCGCTTCGATGACCAGATCCACCCCGGATTCCTCGGGGCCAACGGCGCGTTGGCCCAGCAGGTCGAGGCGAATCCTGCCGGTATCCTTCGGAGCCCGAAATTCCATCCGCTGCCGGTGGACCAATGGCTCCGGTGGCCCCCGCCGGATCAATCGGAACAGCACCGGCCGGTTGGGATCGGGTCGGTGAAAGTTTCGCTCCGATGGATTGGCATATTCGAAGCCAATCACCCCCCAGCGGCATCGGCGATAGCCTTCCTTTTCCACGGAGACGCTGATGCCCTTGCCTTTTTTGTCCAGAAGTTGAAAACGCCCGTTGGCATCCGTTTGAACCCACGCTTCGCTGGTGCCGTTTGGGGATAAGTCACTCCAGTCGAGATGGACCTGTGCTCCCGCTACCGGCTGATCGGAGTCGTCCAGCACAATCCCCCAGAAGTTAATTGGCTGGCGCCAGTCATAAAACCTGTCCCGCTGACTGTTTTCAAAGTACTTGAGCAACTCCGGATCCTTCAGCGATTCTGGCTGGAGCCTCTTTTCCAACCATTCTCGTTGAGAAGTTTCATCAAGGCTCTCAGGAATTCGGAAAGAGAGCACGTTTGAGGATGTCACCTCACTCGCTAAAGAAGTGCCAGTTGACTCAGCAATCAGACGTAGTTTTCTGGGTGACAACTGTCGCCATGGTTTCAAAAACAAAATTGCCATCAACGTCAGTGCGACAATTGTCGTGGCGGCGCCGAATTTATTCATTTTATTGTAAATGTGCGACTATAGATTGGAATAGTGCCGATGTTTCCTGGGCCGTCCTCATGAACTGACCACTGTGATCACTTCTTGCCCTCCTCAATCCAAACTGCTCCAGATTGATATGACTATCCGTCGAGAGCGATCCACGGGTCGCCGGCTCCGCCCCAAGCGCTTTGGTTCTTGATCGAGCGATGAATGCCAGAGTCTCGTGAGGGTCCGTCACCGGGCGCAAGAGCTTGATGGCCGAAGCGCGGATACCGAGATACCCCTGAAACAGACTTGAGGTCGGCACTACTTTTATCCACAGATAACCTCTGCTGAAATTCGCATCTGGGAGGTGGGGTTTCAGTGTCTGGTTCTTGATCCAGTTTGCATCAATGGTGTTGAACGCAAACGAGCCTGTTTGAAGCGCAAAATCCTCGATGTTATAGTAGTTAACGGCTTCGCCTGTAGCCCCGATCAAGAATCCGCGATAGCCCCCGTGGGGGAAATAATTGTCGGGTGTCTTGAGTTGTGTCGGTGCATTTAGTTCAGCGAGGAGCAGCGGCTGCTGGTCGAGGTTTGGATTGAGATCAAACATGCCGGCCGGCGTTGCGCTCTGAAAGTAGAGCGTTCGCGAAGGCTGAATGCCCTGACGCAGGGCGCTGGCGACGACCATGCCG